>DQVN01000084.1 GCA_015661715.1 Sulfurivirga caldicuralii | reverse complement strand
CGCAGGTCGAACACGGTGATGGTGTCACCACAGGGGGTGGTCATGGTCTTGGCGACCCGCACGGCGGGCGCGGGCATTTTGGTGTGATCCACCAGGAAGCTATCTAGCAGCGGCATGGGTATCTCCTTGGTTGTTCTGGGAGGGTTCGGTAGCGGGGCGATGATGGATCAGTCCCACCACGGCCCATTGCCCTGTTTCAGGGTTGCGTTCCACCAGTGCGCGCAGGCGGGTGCTCATCTGCTCGCCTGGGCGGACAGCGCCCAAGCGCATGATGCCTTTGATCCGCCCGCGCATAATGGCGTTTTCCATGGTTTCCGGCAGGGCGTTCAGGGCCTGTTGTAAATCTTGCCGCACCACGGCGGTGAGTTGGACATCATACACGCGGTGATCTTCGGTGTTCAGCGTGCTTTGGGCTGGGGTCAAGGTCATCTGGCTGATGGTCAGCAGGCCTTGATAAGCCGCATCGAAACGCTGGGTGATGGTCTGTTTAATATCGTCCTCAGGGGGCTCGAGCGGATGGGGCTGGCTGCAGCGGGTGAGCAGGATGATGCACAGCAGGCCCCACCAGAGCAAAGCAAATCGCGGCATGGTGGTGCGTCCGTTTTGTTGTTGTTGGTTTATTATACGGCGCATGAAAAGGGATTCATGGGTGATTGTGGTGGCGGGGGGTGTGGTGTTGCTGGCGGCGGTGTTGAATCTGCTCACCGGCAGCTTTTCTCCGTCAGCATTGTTGGCAGGGGATCCGCTGGCGTGGCAGGTGTTGTGGCAGTTGCGTCTGCCGCGGATGTTGCAGGCGGCCGCGGTCGGCGGGTTGCTGGCTTGGGCGGGGATGGTCATGCAGAGCCTGTTCCGCAATCCACTGGCGGACCCGGGATTGATCGGGGTCTCTGCGGGTGCGGCGGCAGCGGCCGTACTGGCTTTGGCGGTATTGGGGGTTCAGGGGGGTGGGCAGATGGTGGCTGCGTTCGCCGGTGGGCTGGCGGTATTGCTGTTGCTGTATCGGTTGGCCACCCGCCATGGGGTCACCGACCTGGCATGGATGCTGTTGGCTGGCATTGCCTTCAATGCGGTGGCTTCAGCGCTGATCGGCCTGAGCCTCTATCTGGCCTCGGATGAGGCGCTGCGCCTGTTGACCTGGTGGCTGTTGGGCAGCTTCAGCGGAGCGGCCCTATGGCAGGCGCTGGTGGCTGTGGGTATGTTGGGGTTGGTGTTGCTCGTCAGTCCTTTTTTGCTGCGCGCATTAGACGGGTTCCTGTTGGGAGAAGCCAGTGCCTGGCAAATGGGCGTAAATATCCAGCAGGCTAAGCGGCGATTGATCTGCTTTACTGCTTTGGCTGTGGGGGTGGCGGTTGCCACCAGCGGGATGATCGGCTTTGTCGGGTTGGTGGCACCCCATATTGCCCGGTTATGGGTGGGGGGATTGCACCGCCGGTTGGTGCCCGTGAGTATTCTGGTGGGCATGGGGCTGGTGCTGGTGGCGGATGCCGCCGCCCGCTGGTTGATTGCGCCGGCGGAGCTGCCGGTGGGGTTGTTGCTCTCGGGGTTGGGAGGGCCGTTTTTCCTATGGTTGTTGCTCAGGATGCGCCGTGTTTGAGCTGGATCGGGTAAGTTGGTCGGGGCGGTTGACCGAGGTCAGCCTGCAGTGGCTCCCGGGGCAGCAGGTGGCGCTGATTGGTCCTAACGGGGCGGGCAAGAGCTCCCTGCTGCAAGTGTTGGCGGGTCAACAGGTGCCGGACAGGGGGCAAATACGGTTGAATGGTCGGCCTTTGAGCGCCTATAGCGCCATGGCACAGGCCCGCTGGCGCGCCTGGTTGCCGCAGGCGGGTGATACGGTGGCACCGTTGACGGGCGAGCAGCTTTTGCACCTGGGGCAGATGCCTGATGTGGCGGTGGCGCCTGAGCGTTTGGCGGAAGTGGTGGAAACCCTGGAGCTGGCTGCTTTATTGCCACGCCCGTTGATGCAGCTTTCCGGGGGGGAGCGACAGCGGCTGCATTTGGGGCGGGTGTTGGTGCAGGTCTGGGCCCAGCCTCGGGATCATCCCCGCGCGCTGCTATTGGATGAGGCGCTGGCGTCCTTGGATATTCGCCATCGCATGCGTCTATTGGCTGCCTTAGCGCGCTGGTGCGCATGTGGTGAGCTGGCGCTAGTGTGGAGCAGCCACGACTTGAATGAAGCATTTGCCCACAGCACCCGTGTTTGGCTGATGCAGGCTGGTCGGCTGATTGCCGCGGGTGAGACAGCTCAGGTTATGACGGAAAAAAGCCTGTCTCAGGTTTTTCAATGGCCGATTGAGCGTGTGGAAACGCCCAAAGGGCCTGTTTTACGGGCCAAACACGCCTAAGCGGGGCGGCAAAAATGCTCGCTGCGAAAAATTCGGGGGACCCCTATGCGTCCGTGGCCAATTGTTGCGCCAGGTAGGCGGCAAAGGCTTTATCTGTGAGATAGGAAGTCCAAACCGGCCCTTCACCGCTGTGAACGCCCAAGCGAGATAGCAGCTGGCCTTGGGTTTTGTCAGCAATCTCATCCACATGTGCCTGAGCGTCAATACCGGCAGCCATGGCAATCAGAGCGCGTACCCAACGGATTCCTTCCGCTTGGTTGAGTTGCTGTTGCACCCAGCGTCCATCCAAGGCAATGGCATGAACGGCGGTTTGGCTCAGCAGTGAGAGATCCAGGCTTTGTCTGCCCAGGCCGCTAAAACGCAGGCGGAAGCCCGATTGATGAAGGGATCGGGTGCTGTGGATAGCTTTTTGATCCAGTTTATAAACGCTATCCAGCTCAATGCGCAGCTCGATCTGCGCTGGGGAAACGCCATAGGGTTTTATGCGTTGTATGAGCAGTTCGGCCGGATCGTCTTCCAGCAAGAGTGACATATCCAAGGGCGCGCTGATAAAGAAGTCTGTTGGGAGTTGCCCCCATTGGCTGCGGTAGTAGGCGGCGGACTCGATCATCCACAGGCCCACCGACAGGCTCCATTGGCTGCGGTGCAGCAGCTGTTGCCACGCTTCATACCACGGCGAATCAATCGGCGCATTCTGCCAGCGTAGATTCAAGCGGGCGCCAATGCAGCGACCATGCCGCAGATCGGTGATCGGGCGGAAATAGGGGGTCAGCTTGTGATGCGCCACATCTACTTCAAAACGGCTTTGCAGGCGATCCGGGGCGACCTCTGGCATCTGCTGGATGGATTGATAGAAACAGAACTGTTTGCGCCCTTGGCGTTTGGCGGCGTAAAGGGCTTGATCCGCGTTCTCAATCAGTTGGGCAGCCGTTTTGCCGTCGTGAGGGTGTTCGCTGATCCCGACGCTGGTGGAAATATGCACAGTGCGACCATCTACCCAGTAGGGCCGGCTAATTTCCTGTATCAAGCGCTTGCTGATAGTCTCGATAATCTCACGGTCCACCACATTGCGCAGTAGGATTACAAACTCATCGCCCCCTAGGCGAGCGACAAAATCATCATCCCGGATGCTGGCGATCAGGCGGGCGGCCACCATTCGCAGTAACTCATCGCCAGCACTATGGCCAAAGGTGTCGTTGACAGGTTTGAAACCGTCCAGGTCGAGAAACAGCAGGGCAAAGGGGGTTTGAGTGTGCTCAGCCTGTTTAAAGGTGTTCTCCATTGTTTGCATAAAGAAGGCACGATTGGGCAGATGCGTCAGCGCATCATAATTGGCCTGGCGAAACAACTGCTCTGTGCGGGCTTTGACCTGAGCCTCCACCAGTGCTGACAGGGAGGTTTTATGCATCAACCAGCGGGGCAACTGGCGCAGCCATCCTTGCAGCCGGTGGCGCCATAATGTCTTGCGATATTTTTCTGCCTTACGGCACCGCGCCACGGCGGGGCTGGTACGGCGCTTGTCAACCGGGATGCTATTGGCAGTGCTCATGGCGTTTCCCTTGTGTGTGTCAGTATGGTGACGGTTTTTTATCTATTTTTGTATAAAGGGATGAGCATTAATTATGCCAATTCCGCTTTTTCGGTTGGTATGGGTCTTGCTACTGGATGGCTAGCACCTATTTAGAAATAAAAAATACTTTACACACATTTACACACAAGGGAGAAGCTGTCATGCAATCTGAAAATACCACCGCCTATGCCGAGAAGCCGTTGCTCAAGCCCTATCAGCGCGATGCGGCGTTTGAACAACAGTTGGCTGAAAACCCGCGTCATGTTGTGATGCTGCTACTACAAGGTGCCGTGGATAAGGCAAACCTGGCAAAGGTTTGCCACCAGTCCGGCGCCTGGGTGGAAAAGGGATTCCACCTGGGGCGGTTGACCACCATTTTGGATGCGCTGCGGGACCGATTGCAATTTACTCAGGATACGCCGCTGGCCTATGATCTGGAAGAGCTTTACAATTACGTTGACCGGTGTGTCCAGGAGGCGGTTAACGAAAAAGATACCTTCTATCTGGATTCGGCCATTGAGATTATGACCGAGCTGCGGGATGCCTGGATGGAGATGCTGGTATCAGTGGGCGAGCTGGATCTGGCGTGTAGCTGATCAGCGCCGGTGCCTGTGGGGCAGGTGCAAAATACATTTGACCTTTGTGGGATACCTGACTATAATCTCGCCTTTCGTGAAAACCACCCCTTTTCAGGGAGGCTGTGCGGCAGCCTATTGACAGAAGAATTCCGGGAGATTGAAAGATGTACGCAGTCATTAAGACCGGTGGCAAGCAATACAAGGTGCGCGAAGGTGATGTGTTGCGCATTGAGTCCATCGATGCGCCTGAAGGTAACAAGGTCGAGTTCGACGAGGTGCTGCTGGTAGGCGAAGGCGCTGATATTAAGGTGGGTACGCCGGTAGTGGACGGTGCCAAGGTGGAGGCGACTGTAAAAGGTCACGGTCGAGGAAAGAAAGTGACCATTATCAAGTTCCGTCGCCGCAAGAACCGTTCTCGCCTGAAGAAAGGTCATCGGCAGAATTACACCGAAGTTGAAATCACCAAGATTTCCGCTTAATCTTTTGCGAAACTGAATAAGAGGAGCCAAACATGGCACATAAAAAGGCTGCAGGTTCTACGCGCAACGGTCGCGACTCCAACGCCAAACGCCTGGGCGTGAAAAAGTTTGGCGGTCAGGCTGTGCGGGCTGGTAATATCATCGTGCGCCAGCGCGGCACCAAGTTCCACGCAGGTGAGAACGTGGGCATGGGTAAGGATTACACGCTGTTCGCCTTGGCCGATGGCAAGGTGGCTTTCGTGCAGAAGGGTAAGCCGGTGCGCACTTATGTGACCGTGGTGACGGAATAAGGGTTTTACCCGGTTGATATGGAAAACGCCCCGCTTGTCGGGGCGTTTTCATTTGTGGACTATATAGAATAAAGAATTAAAGAACGGGTGAACAGGTGTGCCCAGCAGACCTGTTCGTCTGCGCTGAAGGAGCAGAACATGAAATTTGTCGATGAAGCCCAGATCCATGTACAGGCCGGGCGGGGGGGAGACGGCATTGTCAGTTTCCGCCGGGAAAAATACATTCCCTTTGGTGGGCCCAATGGCGGCGATGGCGGTGATGGCGGTAGCGTTTATCTGGTTGCCGACCGCAACCTCAATACCCTGGTGGACTTTCAGTTCGTCAATCAGTTTAAGGCGGAAAATGGCCGTCCGGGTCAAGGACAGCAGAAAACCGGCAAATCTGGTGAGGATCTATATATCAAAGTGCCGGTGGGCACCACGGTGATCGATGCGGATACCCAGGAGGTGATCGGCGATCTGACTGAGGATGGGCAGAGCCTGTTGGTGGCACGGGGCGGTAAACACGGGTTAGGGAATGTGCATTTTAAATCCAGCACCAACCGTACGCCGCGGCAGTGCACTAAAGGAGAGCCGGGTGAGGCACGCAATCTAAAGCTGGAGATGAAGGTGCTGGCGGATGTGGGGTTGTTGGGGCTGCCCAATGCGGGCAAGTCCAGTCTGATCGCCGCCGTCTCTGCCGCCCGGCCAAAGATCGCCGACTACCCCTTTACCACTTTGTATCCCAACTTGGGCGTGGTGCGCATTTCGCCTGAATACAGCTTCGTTATGGCCGATATCCCAGGGTTGATAGAAGGGGCGTCGGAAGGGGTTGGCTTAGGCGTGCAGTTTCTCAAGCACCTATCGCGCACGGGGCTATTGCTGCATGTGGTGGATATCGCGCCGGTGGATGGCTCCGATCCAGCCCATAACATTCAAATCGTCGAGAACGAGCTGAAAAAATACAGCGAGGCGCTGGCCGACAAACCCCGTTGGCTGGTATTTAATAAGATTGACCTGCTGCCGGCGGATGAGGTGGCAGCAAGGGTAGAAGAAATTGTGGCACAGCTGGGCTGGTCCGGGCCGGTATTCGCCATCTCTGCTGCCGAGCGGCGGGGGACGGATGCGTTGGTCAAAGCAATTGCCGAAGCGCTCAGCCAGCGTCAGCGAGAAGCGCAGGCCGATGCGGCTGCAAGCGAACGAGAAGGCCATTATGATCCAGCGTGATCGTTTGCCCCACAGCCGCCGTTGGGTGGTCAAGATCGGCTCCAGCCTCCTGACCAATGATGGACGCGGGCTCAATCTGCCGGCTATTCATGACTGGGTGCGGCAGATGGCGGCCTTGCGCGACCAGGG
>DQVN01000129.1 GCA_015661715.1 Sulfurivirga caldicuralii | reverse complement strand
TTCCTGATGTTCATGGAGTACATGCGCAACGCGGTGCGCATGGCGGCGTTGATGAAAGCGCCCACCATATTCGTCTATACCCACGACTCCATCGGTTTGGGTGAGGATGGTCCGACCCACCAGCCAGTGGAGCAGATTGCCACCCTGCGGGTGATCCCCAATATGGAAGAGTGGCGCCCGTGTGATGCGGTTGAGTCGGTGATTGCCTGGAAGGAAGCCATGGATCGCAAAGATGGTCCGACCTGCCTGATCTTCTCCCGCCAGGGACTACCTCACCAGCAGCGCAGTGATGCCCAACTGGAAAATATCGCCAAAGGTGGGTATGTGTTGGTGGATACGGACGGCAAGCCGGATCTGATCATTATTGCCACCGGCTCCGAAGTGGGTCTGGCGGTGGATGCAGCCAAAGCGCTGGCTGAGAAAGGGGTGCAGGCACGGGTGGTCTCTATGCCGTCTACCAAGCGCTTCGATGCCCAGAGTCAGGCTTATAAGGATACTGTCCTGCCGGCTGATGTACCGAAGATGGCCGTCGAGGCGGGTGTGTCCGACAGTTGGTACAAGTATGTAGGCCTGGAAGGTGAGATTGTCGGTATGGACCGCTTCGGTGAATCTGCACCGGGTGGTGAGCTGTTTAAAGCGTTCGGCTTCACCGTGGATAATGTGGTGGCCCATGCTGAGACGCTGCTGGCGAAGCAGAAGTAAGTTTTTGCCTGTGCGTTTGCGCGCAGGCTTTCCTGTTTAATTTGACTGCATAAGGAGACAGCAATGACTGTACGCGTAGGTATCAATGGGTTTGGACGGATTGGGCGCATGGCTTTTCGCGCCATTGCCCAGGAAGCGGAATTTGACAACCTGGAAGTGGTCGCCATCAACGACCTGTTGGATCCCGACTACCTGGCCTACATGCTGAAGTATGACTCCGTTCACGGCCGTTTTGGCGGTACGGTTGAGGTGAAGGACGGCAACCTGGTGGTTAACGGTAAGACCATTCGCATCACCGCCGAGACGGATCCCGCTAACCTGAAGTGGGATGAAGTGGACGTTGATTTGGTGTTGGAGTGTACCGGATTCTTCCTGACCGAAGAGACTTGTCAAAAGCACATCGATGCCGGGGCCAAGAAGGTGGTTCAGTCTGCGCCTTCCAAGGATCACACACCCATGTTTGTCTATGGCGTTAACCACGAGACCTATGCCGGTCAGGCGATCGTCTCTGCCGCATCCTGCACCACCAACGGTTTGGCGCCGGTTGTTAAAGTACTTAATGACAACTTCGGCATCAAGCGCGGGCTGATGTCCACAGTGCACGCTGCCACAGCGACCCAGAAGACGGTCGACGGCCCTTCTAAAAAGGATTGGCGCGGCGGTCGCGGGATTCTGGAAAACATTATCCCCTCTTCCACCGGAGCGGCCAAGGCAGTGGGCAAGGTGTTGCCTGAGCTCAATGGCAAGCTGACCGGTATGGCATTCCGTGTGCCCACTTCCGATGTATCCGTTGTGGATCTGACCGTAGAGCTGGAGAAGGGCACCAGCTACGAAGAGATCTGCGCTGCCATGAAAGCGGCCTCAGAGGGTGAGCTGAAGGGCGTGCTGGGCTACACCGATGAGCCGTTGGTTTCCACTGACTTCCGCGGCGATTCGCGTCCCTCCATCTTCGATGCCAACGCCGGTATTCAGTTGGATCCCACCTTTGTGAAAATTGTCGCCTGGTACGATAACGAATACGGCTATACCTGCAATATGCTGCGTGTGGTCAAGCACGTTGCGGCCAACTGATAAGTTGAGTAAACGGGGGCGCGAACAGCGCCCCATTGCTGTATGGGTGTAAGGGCATCCATACAGCAATGGATCTGGTTTTAAACAAAGGAGCCACACTATGGCAATCATTAAAATGGCTGATTTGGCCAAGGAAGGCAAGCTTGCTGGCAAGCGGGTATTGATTCGTGAAGATCTGAATGTGCCGATCAAAGATGGCAAGGTTGCTTCGGATAAGCGTATCGCCGCCTCTTTGCCCACCATTAAGATGGCCATGGAGGCCGGTGCCAAGGTCATGCTGATGTCGCACTTGGGCCGTCCCACCGAAGGCGAATATGATGAGGCTTTTTCTCTGGCACCCGTGGCGGCGGATCTGTCCGCCAAACTGGGCAAGGACGTCCGCCTGATTCGAGACTACCTGGATGGCGACATTGAGGTAGGCGAAGGAGAAGTGGTGCTGCTGGAGAATGTGCGCTTTAACAAGGGTGAGAAAAAGAACGACGATGCCCTGGCCAAAAAGTATGCCGCCCTGTGTGATGTTTTTGTCATGGATGCGTTCGGCACGGCCCACCGCGCCCAGGCGTCCACCTATGGTGTGGGGGTTTATGCGCCGATTGCCGCAGCCGGCCCTCTGCTGGCGGCCGAGCTGGAAGCATTGGGCAAAGCACTGGAAAATCCTGACCGCCCCATGGTGGCTATAGTGGGTGGCTCTAAGGTGTCCACCAAGCTGACTGTGCTGGAGTCTTTGGCGGAAAAAGTGGATCAATTGGTCGTAGGGGGCGGGATCGCCAATACCTTTATCGCTGCCGCTGGCCACAATGTGGGTAAATCTCTGTATGAGCCGGATTTAATCCCCACAGCTAAGAAACTGATGGAGACCATGGATGCCCGCGGAGCAGGCGTGCCGATCGCCAAAGACGTGGTAGTGGGCAAAGAGTTCTCTGAGACTGCCGAGGCGACGCTGAAGAAAGTGGATGAGGTGGCCGATGACGATATGATCTTCGATATCGGGCCTGAGTCTGCCGAAGAGTTGGCAGCGATCATCAAGAAAGCTGGCACAGTGGTTTGGAACGGTCCGGTGGGTGTGTTCGAATTCGATCAGTTCGGCAAGGGAACCGAAACCATCGCCAAGGCAATCGCTGAGTCCAACGCTTTCTCCATCGCAGGGGGGGGCGATACCCTGGCGGCCATCGACAAGTATGGCGTTGAGTCAGGCGTGTCCTACATCTCCACCGGTGGAGGCGCCTTCCTTGAGTTTTTGGAAGGTAAGAAGCTGCCAGCAGTTGAAATGTTGGAAAAGAAGGCGGCTGAACTGAGCGGCTGATTATGATCCTGCGGCCCGCTTCAGCGGGCTGCGGTTTTCATTGGACTGTCATAGAGTATCTTCAAAATAGTCCATCTATTTTGAATGTATTCATCCCAAGAGCCTATAAAGAATAAGGAAAACTGCCGCATGCAAACCGAAACACGATCTGTGTTGCGTAGAACGAAAATTGTAGCCACCCTGGGGCCCGCCACCGACAAACCTGGCGAGCTGGAGCGCTTGATTAAAGCGGGTGTGGATGTGGTGCGTATTAACATGTCCCATGGCGATGCCCAGGATCATATAGACCGCGCCCGGAAAGTGCGAGAGCTGGCAGATAAGCTGAATCGTCAGGTGGGTATTCTGGTGGATCTGCAGGGGCCAAAAATCCGTATTGCCCGTTTCAAGGAAGGGGTGGTGGAGCTGATAGAAGGCGCCTCCTTCGCATTGGATTCTGCTTGGGATCCCAATGAAGGGAATGAGCATGTGGTGGGCCTCACTTATGAGGCGCTGCCCAATGATGTGGAACCCGGCGATGAGCTGTTGTTGGATGACGGCCGCGTGGTGTTGCGGGTGGAGTCGGTAGAGGGAACCCGGGTGAACACCACCGTGATCGTGGGTGGCAAACTGTCCAATAACAAGGGCATCAATCTCCGCGGTGGTGGTTTATCCGCATCGGCGATTACGGAAAAGGACAAGGAAGACATCAAAACTGCGGCGGTGATTGGTGCCGACTATCTGGCACTCTCCTTCCCCCGTAGCGCCGAAGATGTGGAAACCTGCCGCCGCCTGGCGCTGGAGGCGGGTCTAAATGCCGGTATTGTGGCCAAAATCGAACGGGCCGAGGCGGTGGCCGATGATTACACATTGGATTCCATTATTCTGGCCTCCGATGTGGTCATGATCGCCCGGGGAGACTTGGGTGTGGAGATCGGTGATGCCCAGTTGCCCGCCATTCAGAAGAAGATCATCAAGCGCGCCCGGCAATTGAACCGGGTCTCCATCACCGCGACTCAGATGATGGAGTCGATGATCGAAAACCCCATTCCCACCCGCGCAGAAGTGTTTGATGTGGCCAATGCGGTGATGGATGGGACTGATGCGGTGATGCTCTCCGGTGAGACGGCCACGGGCAAGTTTCCCCATCTGGTGGTGGAAGCCATGGGCCGCATCTGTAAGGAGGCGGAAAAGGCTCGGATTACGCGGTCGTCCACCCATCGGATTGATGAAACCTTTGCAGCGGTGGATGAGACCATCGCCATGGCCGCCATGTATGCGGCCAATCACTTCCCCGGTATACGCGCCATTGCGGCGCTGACTGAATCGGGGAATACGGCGCTGCTGATGAGCCGCATCAGCTCTGGCATCCCCATTTATGCCATGACCCCCCATCTTGAGACTAGGCGCAAGGTGACCATCTACCGCGGGGTTTATCCGTCCACATTCAACTATGACGGGCTCAGTGACGATGAGCTTCAGGTGGTGGTGCTGGAAACCTTGAAGGGGTATGGCGTAGTGGAGAGCGGTGATCTGGTGGTGGTGACCCGTGGTGCGGCCCGTGGTGTGATGGGTGGCACCAACCGCATGGAAATTGTCAAAGTGCCCTGATAAGATAACCTGATTGTAATTGACAACCGATTTTATTTTTAAGACCTGAGAAGGAGACAGACCTATGCCAATGATTACATTGCGCGAACTGATGGATTACGCCGCCG
>DQVN01000090.1 GCA_015661715.1 Sulfurivirga caldicuralii | reverse complement strand
GCCTGATGGAGGGGGCGAAAGAAGTCTCCTGTTCCCAGTTCGGTGAGGAAGTGATCAAACACATGGAAGATTGATGCCAATTGGTATCTGACCTATGCAGCCGGCGCAAGCCGGCTTTTTCATGGGCTTGGACAGGCCAGTGGTATTGATCGGTATGGTAGAATTTGCGGTTTGATTTCAAGGTGAGCAAGCCATATGGAGTTGGGCACTCTCTTTTCTCAGATCAAGGATTTTCAAGCGCGTGCTCAAGCGCTTAAAGCCTATCTGCAACTGGATGAAAAGGCTGAGCGGCTTGAGGAGGTCAACCGCGAGCTGGAAGATCCGGCCGTATGGAATAATCCGGAAAAGGCCCAGGCCTTAGGCAAGGAGAAAGCACAGTTGGAGAAGGTTGTCTCCGGACTGAATAACCTGCTTGAAGGGCTTAGCTCCGCCCATGAGCTATTGGAGATGGCGCAAGAGGCCGGTGATGAAGAGCTGGTGGAAGCGGTGAGCCAAGAGCTGGAAGAGTATCGCCAGGTATTGGAGGCGTTGGAATTTCAGCGCATGTTCTCCGGCGAGATGGATGCCAACAATTGCTATGTGGATATCCAGGCAGGCTCCGGCGGCACAGAGGCGCAGGACTGGGCCAGTATGCTGTTGCGCATGTACCTGAGATGGATTGAGAAGAAAGGCTTTGATGCCGAGTTGATCGAGGTCACGCCAGGTGAAGTGGCCGGGATCAAGTCCGCCACCATCCATGTGAAGGGTGATTACGCCTATGGTTGGCTGAAGACCGAAACCGGCGTGCACCGGTTGGTGCGCAAATCGCCGTTTGACTCAGGCAACCGCCGCCATACCTCCTTTGCCTCCGTATTCGTCACTCCGGAGGTGGATGACAACATTGAGATTGAAATCAACCCTGCGGATCTGCGCATTGATGTTTATCGTGCTTCAGGCGCCGGTGGACAGCATGTGAACCGTACCGAATCAGCGGTGCGTATCACCCACCTGCCCACGGGTATCGTCACCCAGTGTCAGGCAGGTCGCTCCCAGCATCAGAACAAGGATGAGGCCATGCGTCAGCTGCGTGCCAAGCTGTGGGAGCACGAGATGCAAAAGCGCAATGCAGAAAAGCAGAAACTGGAAGAATCCAAAGCAGATATCGGTTGGGGCAGCCAGATCCGCTCCTATGTCCTGGATTCCGGTCGTATCAAAGATTTGCGCACAGGCGTGGAAACCGGCAACACGCAAGCCGTGCTGGATGGTGATCTGGATCAGTTTGTCGAAGCCAGCCTGAAGGCGGGCATTGGTCAGCAGGCCCCCATTTGATGGAGAAAATTGCATGAGCGAGCAAAATAAGCAACCGCCACAGGATGAAAACCGCATCATCGCCGAGCGGCGTGAAAAACTGAAGGCTTTGCGCGAGCAAGGACAGGCCTATCCCAACACCTTCCGTCGTGAGCATCTGGCGGCGGATATTCACGCCCACTACGATGATTGGGACAATGCGCGGTTTCAGCTTGAAGGCCCGGTGCGGGTCAAAATCGCTGGACGGATGATGACCCGGCGCATCATGGGTAAGGCCAGTTTTGCCACCTTGCAGGACATGAGTGGGCGCATTCAGATCTATGTCACCCGTGATGACCTCCCAGAGGGCGTCTATAACCAGCAGTTCAAGAAATGGGATCTGGGCGACATCATTGGCGTGGAAGGTTATCTGTTCAAAACCAAGACTGGTGAGCTGACCGTTCATGCCGAGCATGTGGAGCTGATCACCAAGGCAATCCGTCCGCTGCCGGACAAATTCCATGGCCTGCAGGATCAGGAGATGCGCTATCGGCGCCGCTATCTGGATTTGATTATGAACGAGGAGAGCCGCAAGACTTTCCTGATCCGCTCCAAAATCGTGCAGATGGTGCGAGACTTTCTCACCCGTCATGGCTTTTTAGAAGTGGAAACCCCCATGATGCAGGTGATTCCAGGCGGTGCCACGGCGCGCCCCTTCGTCACCCATCACCACGCCCTGGATATGCCCCTGTATCTGCGCATTGCTCCGGAACTGTATCTGAAGCGTCTGTTGGTAGGCGGTTTTGAAAAGGTATTTGAAATCAACCGTAACTTCCGCAATGAAGGCCTGTCCACGCGTCACAATCCAGAATTCACCATGGTGGAGTTTTATGAGGCCTATGCCGACTACCACAAGATGATGGATTACACTGAGGCGCTGCTCAAAGAGATTGCTCAGCAAATCACCGGCGGCACCCAGGTGACCTACCAAGGCGAGACCTATGACTTTGGCAAGCCCTTTGCGCGCATGACCCTGAAAGCGTCCATTCTCAAGCTCAACCCCGACATCTCCGCGGAACAGTTGGACGACATCGACCAAGCCAGAGCATTAGCAGAGCAACTGGGCATTGAAGTGCAGCCCGGATGGGGGTTGGGTAAGATTCAAACGGAAATTTTTGAAGAGACGGTGGAGCACCGTTTGCAAGACCCCACCTTTATTACCGAGTATCCGGCGGAGGTCAGCCCTTTAGCGCGGCGCAACGACGAAAATCCCTTTGTCACCGACCGCTTTGAGCTGTTTATCGGTGGGCGTGAGATCGCCAATGGTTTCTCAGAACTGAATGATGCAGAAGATCAGGCCGAACGTTTCCGCAAACAGGTTGAGGCAAAAGAGGCCGGTGATGAAGAGGCCATGTTCTACGATGAGGACTATATCATCGCCTTAGAGCATGGGATGCCGCCTGCAGCCGGTGAAGGCATTGGTATCGATCGGCTGGTGATGTTGTTTACCGACAGCCCCTCCATCCGTGATGTGATCCTATTCCCTCATATGCGTCCGCAAAAAGGAATGGGCAAGCCGGTTGCAGAATAATCAAGCTGTGTTGTCTGAACTTTTTGTACGTTAATGCCCCTTTCTTACAATCAGATCGCATTCGGCGTCGCAAGCGGTGTGCTTTAGCGACGCGAGTGCTAACTACGCGTTATTGACGTTAAGTAATGTCATTTTGCCCTATCAACTCATCAACGTATCTCAATTGTCCTCTGGTTGTTGTAACTCAGCTGTGATATTCTTTCTTTTACTATTTCCTTATATATAAATCATATATAAATCTTGGAATGCCATTATTTTATAGTTATATTGTCATATTATTGAATAGTAATGATAACATTGTTTGTAAGCGATAAGTGCCTGATATCTTTGGTTGCGTTTAATTAGGAGAGGTAGGCCTATGCGTCACTTTAGTCTTCAATTAAAAATCACATTATTTCTTCTCACTCTTTTTGTTATTGCACTGGTAAATACTTCTGTTGTATATCTTTTAGATAATGATAATGAGAAAAGAGTTGAATTAATAAATCATAATTACCAGCAGGTATTAATGGTTGAAAAGCTGTTGAGTCATATGAAAGACTCTGAGACAGGTCAGCGTGGATATTTGATAACCCATGACACCAAATATTTGGATCCCTACTATAGAGGGATTAGTGATGCCCGTAGAACCTTGAAGGAAATGTATCGTCTGTTTTCAGATCGTGAAAATTTTATCAATAAGTTAAAAACTGTTGAAGACTTAATGGAAAAGAAATTTGCAGAAATGGCACTCACCATTCAGCTTTTAGATGAAGGAAAACGGAATGAATCCATTAATATCGTTATGAATGATGAAGGCAAGATGTTAATGGATGAAATTCGAGCTGTTTTGAGTGATCTGTTGTCACTAACTAAAAGACAACTGAGTCGAGAGCAGGAAGAATACGTCGTAAGGCAAGTTCAATTGAAGTCATTGATGATCTTTATGGTACTATTGTTCATTATTATGGCTATTTTAACTTTCCTATTCCTTAAAAAGAACCTGTTCCAGCCATTTGGTATCCTGGTTAATACTGCCCATAAGACGGAAAAGGGAGAAAAAGTTGATATACAGGATGTCCTGCCTGAGGATGAAATGGGTTATTTGATTTCAATTTTCTATCG
>DQVN01000049.1 GCA_015661715.1 Sulfurivirga caldicuralii | reverse complement strand
TGCCGCGTTTGGCCAATGCAGGTTAAATGGGGGGCGGCATCATAGGGCGTCTGGGTCTGGACATACTCCACGGTTTCAACCGTGCGCGCCTGGGTCGTGCCGCCTGCGCCGTAGGTGACAGAAATGTATTGGGGTTGAATGGCTTCGCCCAGGGTGGCGATGGTCTGCTTCAGCTTTTCAAACCCGGCATCGGTGCGGGGTGGGAAGAACTCCAAGCTCAGCGGTTGAGGGTATTGCTGTTGCGATTGCATGGTTCCGGTTCCAAAAACGATGTGTTGCATGCTAACCGGCGCATCGCGCCGGTTCTGAGATTATAGGCCCGCGGCTTGACGCAGCAGGTCAGCCTTATCTGTCTGTTCCCAGGTGAACTCCGGCAGCTCGCGGCCAAAATGGCCGTAGGTAGCCGTCTTGCGGTAGATGGGCCGTTTCAGCTCCAGCATGGTGATCAACCCTTTGGGACGCAGATCGAAATGTTCGCGCACCAACTGCTCGATGGTTTCCAACGGCACCTTTTCCGTGCCGAAGCAGTCGAGGCTGATGGAGGTGGGCTCGGCCACGCCAATGGCGTAGGAAACCTGAATTTCGCACTTGTCCGCTAAGCCGGCGGCAACGATATTTTTCGCCACATAGCGTCCGGCATAGGCGGCGGAGCGGTCCACTTTGGATGGGTCTTTGCCAGAGAAGGCGCCACCGCCATGGCGCGCCATGCCGCCATAGGTGTCCACGATAATTTTGCGGCCCGTCAACCCGGCATCGCCCACCGGGCCGCCGATGACAAACCGGCCGGTCGGATTGATATGGTATCGGGTCTTTTTGTGTAGCCACTCGGCAGGAATGATCGGTTTGATGATCTCCTCCATCACCGCTTCGCGGATCACCTCATTGGAGATGTCCGGGTCGTGCTGTGTGGAGACCACCACCGCATCCACCGCCACCGGTTGGCCATCCCGATAGCGCAGGGTGACCTGACTTTTGGCATCCGGACGCAGCCAGCTTAGGTGTTTGGCCTTGCGCAAAAAGGCCTGGCGCTCCATCAGGCGATGGGCGTAGTAGATGGGAGCCGGCATCAGTTGTTCTGTTTCGTTGGTGGCATAGCCGAACATCAGCCCTTGATCGCCCGCGCCCTGCTCGTGGGCTTCTGACTCATCCACACCCATGGCGATGTCGGGAGATTGCTTACCGATAGCGGACAATACGGCGCAGGTGTCGCCGTCGAAGCCATAGTCGGCCTTGTCATAGCCAATGTCCTTGACCACTTGACGCACCAGCTCTTCCAGATCCACCCAGGCTTCAGTGGTGATCTCGCCTCCTACCAGAACCATGCCGGTTTTGACAAAGGTTTCGCAGGCCACCCGGGCCTCTTTGTCCTGCTTGAGGATTTCATCCAAAATCGCATCGGAAATCTGATCGGCAATTTTGTCCGGATGGCCTTCGGAGACGGACTCGGAAGTGAAGATATATTCGCTCATGTCTGAATTCCTGATGTTGTGATGACAGATGAGCGGCGGGCGGGAGACGGGAATAATATCGCGCTCTCGCTTTAGCCGCATTTATTACGCGCCCGCAAGCTGAGACTCAAATCGGCGCTAATTTTCATATTTTACCCCATTTTGGAATCTTTAGCACAAATACAACTGGTGGGGGTTGGCGGGTTATGGTGTCTGCCTGGATACAGTATTCTCTGGCCAATATGTCGCTGCACAACCGGCTGTCTGCACTGATCGGGGGGTGGCAGCTTTTTCGCGGTGTTGGGGTGGACGGCGCGTGTGACGATTTGATGACAAGTGTGTCATAGAAGTTTCATCAGGCTGATCCAGGATATCTCATACTATTTATGGGAGTAGTTTGCGAGGAGTGCGCAATGAATCTGTGCCTGGATCGGACGCAGCAGTTCTCCACCTTTTTGGATGAAGTGCGTCGCAAGATTCCTTTGGAGCTTCCCTTTTCCCGAGCGTTGTATGAGGTTTTTTTAACGCAGTCTTTGACAACGCAGTTTCAACCCATTGTGGATTTGAAGCAAAAACGGGTCATAGGGTGGGAAGCCTTGACACGGGGGCCAGTAGAAAGTCCATTACACCGCCCTTTGGATCTTTTTTATGCGGCGGAGCAAGCGGGTGTGCTCTTTGAGCTGGATTTATTGGCGCGTCAGTGCGCTATGAGACGGTTTGGTAAAGAGGTGGAGGAGGGTGACAAGCGCCTGTTTATCAATGTGATGGTGGGCGCGCTTGCAACCGAAGGGCATGTGTCAGGCATGACCCATCAGTGTTTGGCAGAGCTGGGACTTAAACCGGACCAAGTGGTCATCGAATTGAGTGAGTTGCATCCGGTGGCTGATATCGATCAGCTGGCTAAGGCGGTTGATTATTATCAGCAACAGGGCTTTCGTGTGGCGTTGGATGATGTGGGAGCCGGATATAACGGGCTGCGTATTTGGTCTCAGATTCGCCCAGATCTGATTAAGATCGACCGCTATTTTGTCAGTGGGGTGGATCAGGGTACGGAAAAACGCCAGTTCCTGGAAAGTATGGTGAACCTTGCCCATAGCTTCGGTGCCGAGGTGGTTGCTGAAGGCGTGGAAACCGAGGAAGAACTGCGGATTGTTGAGCAGCTTGGCGTCAACTATGTGCAAGGTTATTTATTGGGACGGCCGAGCTGCACGCCACAAACTCATATCAACTACACCTGGCCGGAAGCGGTGCTTTCCTCTTTGAACGCACAAAATACTGCAGGGGGGTTGGCCGCTGATCATTGGTTGACCTTGCAGCCCGATATGCGTGTTGAAGAAGCCATGCAAGAAATGCTGAATCAATCTCAGCAGGATTTTTATCCGGTGGTGGATACATCGGGGCGCGTGCATGGCATGATCTGGCGACGCGATTTTATGAATAAGTTGCTACAACGTTTCGGCTATGAGTTGAATAGCCGTAAGCCACTGTCTGAGTTGATGGATGACGAGCCTATTATTGTCCATGAGAAAGCGCCCATAGAGACCCTATCGCGCATGCTGACAGATGATGCCATGCGGGTTCATCGGGATGCCTTTATTGTTATTCGGGATGGCCGCTATCTCGGCGCAGGGACCTTTTTGGATTTGCTACGGGTGATGACTGATCTGAAAGTGAAAAGTGCTCAGTATGCGAACCCATTGTCTGGGTTGCCGGGTAATGTGCCCATTCAGGCGGAAGTCCAGCGCCGACTTGATGAGAAAAAAACCTTTAGCGTCCTGTATACCGATTTGGACAATTTTAAACCGTTCAACGATACCTACAGTTATGAAGAGGGGGATCGGGTTATTCGCATGGTGGCCACCTTATTACAGGCGGAAGCGTTGCCTGGCGACTTCGTCGGCCATATCGGCGGTGATGATTTCGTCATTATTTCCGAGCACCCGCTAAGTGAGGTGGAAACCTTGGTGCAGCGTCTGATTCAGCGATTTGCCGAGGAGGCTAAGCGCTTTTATCGAGCGGAGGATGTGGCCCGTGGAGGTATTGAAGCGGTGGACCGGCATGGAGAAATGCGGTTTTTTCCGCTGATGATGTTGTCCATTGGGGTGCTGCATGTGGCCCCCGGGTTGATCACCCATCAGCAGAAGGTGTCTTCTCTGGTTACGAAGGCGAAAAAGGCGGCTAAACGCGATCCGCGCCATTACGTCATTCAGCGGGTGGATGAGGCTGAAGCAGTTGCTTGATGCGCGGGTTTTTTAACCGTCGGACAGCATTGATCGCTGCATAACACCTGTTGGAGGGCTTTTTGGTCGGCAAGCAGTTGTGTGTCGCGATGTTGCAGTTGGCGTATGGCTTCCAGCGCATGCTGTTGCCAGGCGGGTAGATCAGGGTTAAGCCGATAGTGCATCCAGGTGCCCCGGCGTTCAGCCAGTAATAATCCCGCTTTGCGCAGTTGTGACAGGTGGCGTGAGACGGTGCTTTGCGGCAGGTTCAATACATCGACCAGAACGCATACACAATAACTGCCTCCGTTCAGAAACAGGGCGATCAATCGCAGCCGGATCGGTTCTCCCAGGAGTTTGAAAAAGGCGCTGACTTGTTCCATTGGTTTTCCCCGTTTTTAGTTGCATATATCCGTATATGCGGATACAGTAATATCTAATCGCCATTATAGAGAATTGTCAGCTATGTTTCAGGCTTTGGGAGATTGGGTCGCTTATTCCCTGTTGGGGCTGAGCCCTGAGAGCCGTTTCGGTCAGGCGGTGCAGTTTTTTGTCATGGACACCGTAATGATTTTCTTTTTGATTACGGTGATCATTTATATCATGGGCTGGCTCCGCTCCTTTGTCTCGCCAGAGCGGGTGCGGCTTTATCTGCGTGGCAAACCGGTCTGGTTGCAGCGTCTGCTGGCGATTATCCTGGGGGCGTTCACGCCCTTTTGTTCCTGCTCCTCCATTCCTTTGTTTATTGGTTTTGTGGAGGCGGGTATTCCGCTGGGCGTTACTTTCTCATTTTTGATCGCCAGTCCCATGATCAATGAGGTGGCCGTGGTGTTGCTGGCGGCTGTGGTGGGCTGGAAGGTGGCGGCCCTGTATGTGATTGCCGGCATGGTGGTGGCCTGGTTCGGTGGTATTTTGCTGCAGAAAATGAAACCGGAGCGCTGGGTGGAGGAGTATGTGTGGCAGATCCATATGGGGGAGACGCCCGCCATCAAGCAGGATACTTCGCTGCGCGGGCGACATCGTTTTGCTGTCCAGGAGGTCAAGGACATTGTCGGGCGTATCTGGAAATGGGTGGTGGCCGGTGTTGCGGTGGGGGCCTTGTTCCATGGTTTTGTGCCGCAGCAGTGGGTGAGTGAGCATTTGTCAGGCGATAATTGGTGGACGGTGCCGTTGGCGGTTGTTATCGGCGTTCCCCTGTATACCAGTGCTGAGGGTGTAGTGCCGGTGGTGGATGCCCTCTTGGGTAAAGATGTGCCATTGGGCACGACCCTGGCGCTGATGATGAGTGTGGTCGCCCTGTCGCTGCCGGAGATGATGATTCTGCGTAAGGTGATTAAAATGCCTCTGATTGTCCGCTTTGTGGCCGTGCTTACGGTCAGTTTCATTCTGGTTGGGTATCTGTTCAACTTTTTGGAAGGCAAACTATGAGCCAACAACCACAATTACATAGAAATATTCAGAACCTGATTGCGCTGGCCGCGGCCGTGGCCGCCAACCACGGCGCACGCGCGGCAGCCTTATGGAATCAGTTGCAAACGGATGGTGTGCCTGAATATCAATTGCAGCAAACGCTGGCAATTGTCCGTCAACAGCTCAGTGCCGCGCAGCAGGCGGTGGATGCCCAATTGGGTACGGCGGTCAATGGGGGACACTGTGAAGCGGTTGCCTGTGGGCAAGAGAAAGTGCAGCACGCCTGTTGCAGTGGGGATGAGGATGTAACCACCCCCAAAGGGTGTTGTTGTTAATCGCGGTAAAGAGGAAGTAGCTATGCAGATCAAGGTCTTAGGTACAGGATGTGCCAACTGCAGCGCCACAGCCCGCCTGATTGAAGAGGTGGCGGAGGCGCTGAATGTGCCAGTCTCGGTGGAGAAGGTGGAAGATATCGCTCAGATTATGCGCTATGGTGTCATGTCCACGCCTGGTGTGGTCATTGATGACCAGGTGGTGCATTATGGCAGTGTGCCGGATCGGGCGCTGATTATGCAGTGGTTGCAGGGTTGATCAGACCTGCTTTGGTTTATCTTGACGGGAGGAAGGCAATATGGTCAGTCTGACGACGCCGGTATGTGAATTCAACAAGCCTGCCGTGGATTTTGCTCTGCCGGGGGTGGACGGTGAAATTTGGACGCTGGAGAAGGCAAAGGGAGAGAATGGTTTGCTGGTGATGTTCATCTGCAACCACTGTCCCTATGTGAAGGCGATTTTGCCGCGATTGGTACTCGATACCCGTCAGTTGCGGGATGAATATGGTGTCAATAGCATCGCCATTATGTCCAATGATCCCAGCTTGTATGCGGAGGATTTGTTTGACAATATGAAAAAGGTGGCTGAGCAGTGGGCGTTCCCTTTTCCCTATGTGTATGATGAGACGCAGGCGGTGGCCAAGGCGTATGGGGCGGTGTGTACGCCGGATTTCTTTGGTTACAACCGGGATCTGAAGCTGCAGTACCGCGGTCGGTTGGATGCTTCGCGCAAGGAACCGGCGCCGGAAGATGCCCGTCGCGAGCTGTTTGAGGCCATGGTCCAGGTGGCGCAAACGGGGCAGGGCCCTGCGGAGCAGATCCCTTCCATGGGTTGTTCCATCAAATGGCGCGATGCGGTGGCGTCTTCCTGATTTCAGGGCGCGGTTTTCGCGGCGCTAAAATGCTTGATTTTATTGGAAAAAAGCCTAAAATCCGCCCCTTTTCAGGTTAAAGAGGATATCTTATGGCGACACAG
>DQVN01000107.1 GCA_015661715.1 Sulfurivirga caldicuralii | reverse complement strand
TTCTCCCAGAGCGGGCCGGTCACCACTCAAACCCTGAGACAGTTGTTGGCCGACTTTATTAGCTCCCACAACGGCTTGAGCAACCGCGCCCATGTGGCGTTTCGTTTTGACTACTACGAACGCCGTCCAGCGTTAATCAGCGACAACAGCGGCTGGAAACACTATCCAGTAGAAATCCGCGCCCAACTTAGCGGAGATGGTTTCGGCTGCGAGCTGAGCGTAGAAGTGCCCTACTCCTCCACCTGCCCCTGCTCCGCCGCCCTGTCCCGTCAACTCATTCAGGAAGCTTTTGCCGAACGCTTCAAAGGCCACACATCCATCAGCCTGGAAGAGGCGCTGGCCTGGCTAGCCACCCCCGAGGGCGTTTGCGCCACCCCCCACAGCCAGCGTTCCATTGCGCAGGTACGGGTGCGCTTGGCACAGGGAGCAGCGTTGAACATTTCCGGGCTGATCAGCTTGATCGAAGGCGCCCTGCAAACACCCGTCCAGGCCGCCGTGAAACGGGAAGACGAACAGGAGTTCGCCCGCCTCAACGCCGCCAACCTCATGTTCTGTGAAGACGCCGCCCGCCGCCTACAGCATGCGCTCAACGCCGCCGAAACCACCGTGGCGGACTACTGGGTACGCGTCAACCACTTTGAAAGCCTACACCCCCATGATGCCGTGGCCATTGTCACCAAAGGCGTGGCCAACGGCTACAGCGACGACCCTGAACTGCTGTGCAAGCGCTGAAAGCGCCATAAATGGGGCAACCGGCAAAAAACAGCCCATTGTGCAGTTACACGCCGCGTCGACAAACGAAAAAATTCAAGAGCGCCGCTTGTGCCGACAGCGGCAGCCACAGTCAGGCACTGGGTCCTCACCCGGTGTGGCGGCGGGATGGCAGCGGCTAATACGCTTAAGCGCCAGCCAGCCACCACATAACAGGCCGTGTTTTTTCATTGCCTCAATGGCATATTGGGAACAAGTGGGATAATAACAGCACCGCGGCGCCAGCCACGGGCTGATCCACCGCTGATAGGCGCGCACCAGACCAATGGCCAAGCGTGCAGGTAAGGTTAGTAAATGCGTTAATAGATGCAGCCTTTTCATCCAAACCAATAGCCATCATCATCAATAATGGTGCGCACTGCACTTAAGGATCTCACCCCGCCAGGAAATGTCCCACCTTGGGGATCATACACCTCCAGATAAAAGGTTTCATCCGGCTCCGGCAGGGTATCACCAATGATTTCAACTGCGATCGGAATGCCCGTATCCCCTGGATAGAAGCGCAGCTGCCCCGAGACGGGCACATAGTCCTCACCCGCCCGGGCCGTGCCATCCACAGTACGGTATTGCACGCTGACCGGTTGATCGTCATCCAACCACGGCCCTGAGTAGGCCACCCAGAACCAGACATAGTCGATACCCCAATCTCCCTCATGAATCGAAAATTGAATCTCATCCACAGAAGTGGGCGCACCGAGCTCCATCTGACGCGCCCGTAGGGTTTGATCAATCCACTGCTGATTACTGCTAACCCGCTGCCAGGCTGCCATTTCTCCAAATGTAGAATTGGTCACACTGTCAATATCCGGATCCGCCCAAGCCGTATAAAGCGACATTCCATAACTCGCCACCCCCGCCACCTGATGATCAATCAATGCCGGCCCACCACTGTCCCCCGCAGCAATGATCCCCTCTGTAACCCCAACCCCCAGGTCATACACACCGATCAACTGACCCAGCGCATCATGGTCAAAGGTACCATCATCAAAGTCGGCGACCAACTGAGCATAATCCCGGGGATCCCAAGCCATGATCGGACCCAACGCATTCTTCAGTTGGGTGGCAGTAGCATCAAAAGTATTTTCCGCATAACGACGCACTGGCTCACAGGTCGTACAGTCGACCTCACCGTTCCACCCTGTCCCTCCATTACCATAACCCACCAGAGTAAAGGCCTGGGTCAACTCGTCCGTGTCGCGGTAGAGATCATAACGATCCGCATTAGCCGGTGCCGCCGATTCCAGCCAGAGAATAGCCAAGTCATTGTTTAGGTTATCCGCATCATACTCAGGATGCAGGACCACCGCCGCCACCTGACGCCACACTGCTCCGGCAGGCGTTTCAAAAAGCACTGCCACATCATCGGCGGTCTCAATCTGCTCCACCACATGGGCAGCAGTCAGAATCGCCCGCCCGTCATGCAACAGGCTACCCGTGCCTGAAAACCCGTTGGCCGCGATATAGACCACCCCATCATAGCCCAGCCCGGGTAGCGCCACTTGCTGCCGCTCCCGCGCAGAAGAAACCGCCACCACCATTACTCACTCCCCTTTTGTGACTCAAATCACAACTTCATATATGACATACCGTACAATGCGGGCTCGTTTTCACCACTCAAGGCAACCCCATGAAAACCGTGATCTGCCCGCTGGCGCTATCAGATCGGGAAAGTGCGTTTTTGCAGGCACTGCAAGAACACTTCAGCGCGGCGTGCAATCTGGCCGCCGCAATAGCCCGGCAACACCATTGTACCGCACGGGTCGCATTGCATCATCTGGCCTATCAGCCACTGCGGGCACGTTTTCCACAACTGGGCGCACAGATGGCGTGCAATGCCATCTATACTGTCGCGCGCACCTTCAAACAGCTGGGTTTGCAGCGCTCCAACGCCCCACTGCCGCGACTGGTGTTCGCCCCTACCGCACCGGTCTTCTTTGACCAACGCACCCTGACACTAAAGGAACAGCAGGTCTCCCTGTTTACCCTGGATGGCCGCCTGCACTTCAATTTAAGCCTGAACGAGGCCAGCGCCCAACTGCTGAGCACCCTGGCATTGAAAGAGGTGGTGCTGATGGGACAGGCAGGCCGCTACAGCCTGCACTTTTTCCTCGAAGCCAAGTCGCCACAATTGCCTGCACACCTGGTTACCGATGCACAACAGCAACAGGTTTTCGTTGACTCAGCCTACACCTGCAATCTTTAAGGAGCTTGTCCAACCATGAAGCACCCCTCAACAGCACAAAAAATCACCTCCGAACTGGGTGACCTCTTGCGTTATTTACGCCGCTACTTCTATGGCGTCGGCGCCTTCTCCTTTGTCATCAACCTGCTCATGCTGGTGCCCGCCATCTACATGCTGCAGGTCTATGACCGGGTACTCACCAGCCGCAATGAAAACACCCTATTTGTGCTCACCGCCCTGGTTGTCGGGCTATTTGTGCTGATGGGGCTATTAGAGTTTATCCGTTCCCGGGTCCTGGTGCGGGTCGGCGCGATTATGGAGCACCGCATTAATGAGCGTGTTTTTGATGCCGCCTTTGAGGCCACCCTGCGCAAAGGGGTAGGCAATGCCCGCCAGGCCTTGTCTGATTTGACTCAGTTGCGCCAATTTCTGACCGGCAACGGCCCTTTTGCCTTTTTTGATGTACCCTGGATTCCCATCTACATTGGCGTCATTTTCCTGCTCCATCCCCTGGTTGGCTGGTTTGCCGTGGGCGCCACCCTTGTGCTATTGGCCCTGGCGGTGATTAACGAATTGACAACCCGCAAACCTCTGCAACAAGCCAATCAACAGGCCAACCAAGCTGTTAACTTTGCGCACAACAACCTGGCTAATGCCGAGGTGATTGAGGCCATGGGCATGCAGCCCAATCTGCGCAAAAAGTGGCGCGAGAAGCACATGAAACACCTCGCTCTGCAAGCCACCGCCAGCGACCGCGCCGGCCTGATCACCGCCACCACCAAGGTGACACGCATTATGGTGCAGTCCCTGGTACTCGGCCTGGGTGCCTGGCTGGTGTTGCAAGACGAGATGACGGCTGGAGGTATGATCGCCGGTTCCATCCTCTTGGGTCGCGCCCTAGCGCCCGTGGAGCAACTGATCGCTAACTGGAAAGGCTTTGTCACCGCCCGTGGCGCTTACCAGCGCCTCAACGAACTGCTAGCCAGCTTTCCCCGGCGCCAGACGCACCTTTCACTTCCCGCTCCCAAAGGTCATGTTCAGGTGGAAAATGTAGTAGCCATCCCTCCCGGTGGGCAAACCCCGGTGCTCAAAGGAGTTAATTTTGTCATTGAACCAGGCACCATTGTGGGCATGATCGGCCCCTCTGCATCGGGCAAATCCACCCTGGCGCGACTGCTGGTGGGGGTGTGGCCTCCTGCGGCCGGTAAGGTTCGCCTAGATGGCGCCGATTTGTTCCAGTGGGATAAAAGCGAAGTCGGCCCCTACATTGGCTACCTGCCTCAGGACATCGAGCTCTTTGAGGGCACCATTGCAGAAAACATCGCCCGCTTTGGCGATCTAGACTCGGAAAAAATCATTCAGGCCGCCAAACGTGCCGGTGTGCATGAAATGATTCTGCGCTTTCCCAAAGGGTATGAGACTCCGATTGGACCGGGCGGCGCCAATCTTTCCGGCGGCCAGCGCCAGCGTATCGCCTTGGCCCGCGCCATGTATGGCGATGCCCGCCTGCTGGTGCTGGATGAACCCAATGCCAACCTTGACGAAGCCGGTGAGGCTGCGCTGATTCAAGCTCTGCGCACCCTCAAGCAAGAAGGGCGCACCGTTGTGGTCATCACCCACAAAATGAACCTGCTTAACGGAGTAGACAACCTGATGGTGCTGCGCGACGGCATGATGCAGGCCTATGGCCCCAAAGAACAGATTCTGGCGCAAATGGCCAAAGCAAAGCAGCAGGCACAACAACAAGCACGCCAAGGCCAAACAGCATCTAAACAGCAAACGCACAAGGCACCCCAGACCCAAACGGTGCCCATCAAGCCGCAAAAATCATAAAAACCTGGATGCCAGTTATGCCAACAGGAAAATTTTCAGCCGTTAATTACAAATATCACGGAAAGAACCATGAACGCAAATCAGGATAAAACACTAAAACAAGATGTGGCCGATGCAGAGGCCCTATTACAAAATGAGGTACCCACCGATGCCCAGCGTTTTTTACGCTGGGGGTTGCTGATTCTGTTGATTGGCTTTGGTGGCTTCGTTTTCTGGGCCACAACCGCCCCGCTAGATGCCGGCGTACCCGCTCCGGCCACCGCAATCGTTCAAGGCGAGCGCAAAATCATCGCCCATCCCAAAGGTGGCACTGTCAAGGCGATTCATGTACAAGAAGCGCAGTATGTGACAAAAGGCCAACCGTTGCTCGAACTGGACGACACCCAACTGCGCAGTGAATACATTAATACCCTTCAGGAATACGCCGCCCAACTGGCACAATTAGCCCGCCTGGAGGCAGAAAAAAACGGTGCAAAAGAGATCCACTTCCCTGATTCTCTGTTAGACCTGCCACCCGAGAGTAATGCGCAAACGCAGATGCAGTTGCAACAACAACTGTTTGCCGCCAGAGCACGCGCCTTGGAAAATGCCCTAAACATCCTCGAGCAGCAAGCCCAAGCCAATGAAGCCAATGCAAAGGCAAAGGCACAACAACTGGCGTTGTTAAACCGTCAACTGGAAAGTGTGCGCCAGCTAGTCAACGAAGGTTACGC
>DQVN01000069.1 GCA_015661715.1 Sulfurivirga caldicuralii | reverse complement strand
GTAGCGCCCCCCGACCCAATCCCAGAAGTGCAGTTGATTGGCCTTGGGCAGGCCCCACGCATCCATCCGCTCTGGTGCCGCCGAAATGCCCACATAATGCAAGCGTTTGAGGATAGCGCTATCCAGCGAAGAGGCCGCCTTCAGCCAACTGAGCGCTGTTTCCGCATTGGTCAGGGTATCCACTGTGGTAAAGGTCTTGGAGGTGACGACAAACAGGGTGGTTTCCGGGTTCAGCCTTGGCAACAGGCGCTCCAGCTGCCCTCCGTCCAGGTTGGAGACAAAGTGCAAATTCAATGTGCAGGCTGGATGCTTAAGGTGGGCCAGCGCTTCCACCACCAGCTGCGGGCCCAAATCCGACCCGCCCACCCCCAGGTGGACCACATCGGTGATGGCGCGCCCGGTGTAACCCCGCCATTGTCCCGCATGCAGGCGGTCAATCCACTGGGCCATGCGTTTATGTTGCCGGCGAATATGCGGGATGACATTTTCTCCATTTACCCGCACTGGCGTATCATCCTGCTGGCGCAACGCCGTATGCAGCGCCGCCCGCCCCTCGGTGACATTGACCGGCTGTCCCTGAAACAGAGCCTCTATCGCCTGCGGCAGATCACAGGCCGCCGCCAGCTGCACCAACTGCTCTATGACCGTCTTATCCCAGCGCTGACGGGAAAAGTCCACAGACAACGGCCCTAAGCGGAACCGCAATGTCTGCGCCCGTTCAGGTTCCTCAGCGAACAGGGTACGCAGATGCCATCTCTGACTATGCGCCAGATGCGCCAACGCAGACCACTGTGCTTGTCGGCTCACTGCCACTGCGCCAATACCTTGGCAAAATCCCTGCCCAACTGCGGATGCTTCAGGCCGTAGTGCACCGTGGCCGCCAGATAACCCAACTTATCGCCACAATCATGGCTGCGTCCGCGCATGTGCCAGGCATGCACCGGCTGCTGCTGCAGCAAAGCATCCAGAGCATCGGTCAACTGAATTTCCCCCCCAGCCCCGGGCGGCGTTTCTGCGAGCAACTGCATGACCCGCGATGGCAGCACATAACGCCCCACCACGGCCAGATTGGAAGGTGCCGCCGCTACGGGTGGTTTCTCCACCAACCGCTGAATAGGCGCCTGCTCGCCTGGCTGCAGCCGCTGCCTACCGATGTCCACAACCCCATATTTGTCCACCTGATCCTTAGGCACCGGCTCGACCATAATCTGCGCCGCACCCGTCTCCTGCCAGGCCTCAATCATAGCGGCCAAATCCCCCGCGCCCTCAGAGTCGATCAGCACATCTGGCAGCATCACCACAAAGGGCGCATCGCCCACGATGGGTGCGGCACAGCGCACCGCATGTCCCAACCCCAAAGCCTCCGGTTGACGTACAGCGGAAAACACCATCCCATCAGGGGCAGTGCTACGCGCAATATCCAATAACACGGCCTTACCGCGACGCGCCAGCTCCGCTTCCAGTTCATAGTTCTTATCAAAGTGGTTCTCGATCGCCACTTTGGAAGAGTGGGTGACAAACACCACATGCTCAATCCCGGCCGCTGCTGCTTCTTCCACCACATATTGAATCAGCGGCTTGTCCACCAGGGTGATCATCTCCTTAGGGATCGCCTTGGTCGCAGGCAGAAAACGCGTCCCCAACCCAGCAACGGGCAACACAGCGGTTTTAACGGCTTTTGCGGCGTTTTTCATCGTTTTTCCTTGCATATATGCCCTATTCTCATCCAGTGCGCGACGGCTTACAAAATTTGACGGGACCCCCTATATCACCTTGGAATAACGGGCTTGGGTACGGTTGAGGTAGGCGTCAAACGCCATGGCGATATTGCGAATCAACAACCGACCGACAGGACGCACCACCAGGGCAGTCGTTTTCAATTCCAGCAGTCCATCCTCCTCCATGGGCTGCAACTGCGCCAGCGTATCGGCAAAGTACTCATGGAAATCGATATTCCACTGTTTTTCCACGGCGGTATAGTCCAGCACAAAGTTGCTCATCAGTTTCATGATCACATCACGGCGCAGCAGATCGTCCTCGCTCAAACGTACGCCGCGGAAAATGGCCAGTTCATCCGCATCAATGCGCGCATAATAGTCAGTCAACGCTTTCATGTTCTGGGCATAGGTGTCATCCATCAGCGAAATAGAGGTGGCGCCCATGGCCACCAGGTCGCAATCGGCATGGGTGGAATAGCCCTGAAAGTTACGATACAGGGTGCCGGCGCGCTGAGCCACCGCCAGTTCATCATCGGGCTTGGCGAAGTGATCCATGCCAATATAGACATAACCCGCTGCACTGAGTCGATCAATGGTGGCGGAGAGAATCATTAACTTCTCTTCCGGGGAGGGCAGCGTGGCCGGATCCATACGCTTTTGCGTGGGGAACATCTCCGGCAGATGCGCATAGTTGAACACACTGAAACGATCTGGTTCTACCGCCAAGAGCTTGTCCAAAGTCTCCAGAAAGCGCTCTTTTGTCTGAAAGGGCAGCCCATAGATGAGGTCCACATTGATCGACTTAAAGCCTGCCTCTCGCGCCGCCTGCAGCACGGCAAAGGTTTGCGCCTCACTCTGAATGCGGTTGACCGCTTGCTGCACTTGCGGATTGAAATCCTGCACCCCCAGACTCATGCGGTTAAAACCCAAATCCCGCAGCAGGTGCACGGTTTCAGCGCTGGCTTCCCGCGGGTCGATCTCGATGGAATACTCACCGCTGTCATCCTCCAACAAGTGGAAGTGCTGCCGGGTTTTATCCATCAGCGCTTTCATCTCATCATGGCTGATAAAAGTGGGCGTACCGCCCCCCCAATGTAGCTGTGCCACCTTGCGGCTTGGATCGAACAGGGCCGCCTGCATTTCGATCTCACGGAACAGGCGCTGCAGATAGGGAGTCGTTTTGCCCCGATCCCGAGTCCACACTTTATTACAGGCGCAGTAGAAACAGACCGTATCACAAAAAGGAATGTGGAAATAGAGGGACAGATCCCGTCCACTTTCATTGGCACGCGCCGCCGCGGCTCGGTAGTCGTCCGGCCCGAACTCTTCACTAAACTGCATCGCTGTGGGATAGGATGTGTAGCGCGGCCCCGCGCGATTGTATTTTTCGATCAACTCACGGTCGAACACGATGGATTGTGTCTTCACGTAAATACCCCTTTTCGTCCATAGTCCCGGCCCACAACTGGTTGCGGCCCGCCTCTTTTGCCATGTAGAGCAACCGATCCACCGCCGCAAAGACCCGTGTATCACTGGGCACTTCTGCCAAATCGGGAGGGACTTCAACGCTCGCCATGCTAATGGTCACCGGCCAAGGCAACGCCAACGCCTCTTGGAGCGCCGTTCCCGAGAAATTCTCAAACAGCCGCGCAGCAAAGGTCTCTGCACCCTGAGCATCCTGATGCAGGGTGACAATGGCAAACTCCTCCCCACCCCAACGATACAGATGATCCTCATCACGCAGCTGGTTGACCACAGTCTGACTGAAAACTTTTAGTACTTCATCCCCTTTCAAATGTCCCAGGGTATCGTTGATCCGTTTGAAGTGATCCAGATCCAGCAGGTGCAACCCCAAATGAAGGCCATAGCGACGCGCCATTTTCAACGCCTTGTGATAGTCCCGCTCAAAGCTGCGCCGGTTGGGCAAGCCGGTCAAGGCATCTCGCGTGGCTACCTCCACAAATATCTGGTCTAGGAACTCCAGCAATAGCGCGGTCACCTCATCGGAGGCCTCCTCAATATCCCAGATCATCTCCAATGCCTGGTCCGGCGCCTGATTCTGGGCCATCTCGAGCATCTTTTCCCCCAACAGATGAACCCGTCGATGGGCATGATCGAATGCTTCTCTGCGATCTTCAGGCAACATCTCCCAACCGCCTGACTCCAACCAAAGAGACAGACCGCAGCGGGTGTGGTCGGTTTCCAGCTGTTCAGTTACCGCCATACCCAGGGCGACTTCATAGGCCAACTGTTTCCAACGCTGATGCTCCCGATAGGCCTGAATCAACAGATGAGGGGCCTCCTGCTCAATCAGCAGAAACATGTGTTCCACACGCTTGATTTCGAACTCTGCCCGTTCACGGAACCGCTCCAAGGTGCGTGAGAGCTGAAAGACAGAGCTCAGAATGGTCTGTGCTAAATCCACATTGTGACATAGGGCCCGGGCCAACTGTGTAGAGTTCAGTAACTCCGCCAGCTCTACAAAACGCTGACGCAAACGACTTAACAGCATCATAATACTGGTTTCACTCAACCCAGCTGCCCGCCAAGCCAAAGTCTGCCGATATACCAAGGGGAAAAAGCGCTCTTCTCCCTCTCCAAACGCTAACACCTCCACAAAGGCGCGCATGGCCATCGGCACATCATCCGTATTGGCATATTCCACCACCCATTGACTCAAGTCAGCGTGGAGCGCATCAATATGCTCGGCCATGGCCTGATGATACAAGTCCAACTCTGCCTGATCCTGCGGTGTCACCCCCAACAATTTTTTCAGGGTACAAACATTAACCATATCGCCTCCGCAACCGCCATACCTGATGAATAGGCCGATGACGCTGAAAATCCGGCGGCAGTGTTGTCTGAGTCCAATCCTCGATTTCCCAACGGTTTTCCAGCTGTTCAGCAGCCAGTTTGAAACGGCGCAAATTAGTGGAAAAAACCAAATGTCCTTCATTTTCCAGCAATTGGCCCGCCTGTTCAATCAAAGTGACATGATCCCGCTGAATATCCAGGGTGCCTTGCATACGCTTGGAGGTGGAAAAGGATGGCGGATCCAGAAAAATCACATCAAACCGGCCGATCTTCTCCGGCGGCTGCGCCAACCAACGCAACACATCCACGCGAATCAGGGTATGCTGTTTCCTGTCAAGGTCATTCAAGGCAAAGTTGCGCGCCGCCCAGTCCAAATAGGTGCGTGACAAGTCCACACTGACACTTGCTTGCGCGCCGGCCACAGCCGCTTCCACCGAAGCACTCGCCGTATAGCAGAACAGATTGAGCAGCCGACCGGCTCGACTCAGCCGCGCCACCTTGCGACGCACCAGGCGATGATCCAGAAACAGGCCCGTATCCAGATAATCATGAAAGTTCACCCACAGACGGGCGCCATTTTCCACCACCTGATGAAAGTCCGCCCGCTGGGCCAGTTTGACATACTGCTTGCTACCCTTTTGCCGTTGCCGCACTTTATAGACAATTTTCTCGGGCGTCACCGCCAACACCTGCGGCAAAACCGCCATGGCTTCAAACAGGTGACGGCGCGCTTTGCGCGGGTCTACGCAAGCCGGTGGCGCATACTCATATACCACCACCCAGCGTCCATCATCCACCGTGTCATACACATCCACCGCCAAGGCATATTCTGGAATATCCGCATCATAGGCGCGAAAGGCGCTCACCTGCGCCTGCTTGAGCCAACCCTTGAGTCGACGCAGGTTCTTGCGCAGACGATTGGCGAACATACGCGCGCCTTCACTGTCAGCCATATCCGGATAGCGGCGCGCCACTTGCACGGCCAAATCCTGCTCCACTTGCAGCGGAGGATGACGAAAGTGCGCCGGTTGAATGGCATAGCGCGCCAGCACACACTCCAACGCCCCATTCCGAAAGGGATGCTGCTTCAAGGGTCGTAACCCCAACAGGGGCACCTTATCCCCTCGACAGGTGAACACCCCGGCCCGCCAGCCGACAAAATACCGCTTCAACAGTTCACCCAACTGCTGATAGAGGTCATTGAGTTCACTTTCCACCCCCAACCGCTCGCCGTAAGGTGGATTGCACACCACCAGGCCCTGAGCAGCATCCAAACCGTGCTGTGCCCGCAGAGGCGCCTGTTGGAGCTGAATCTGATCGGCCAAATCCGCCTGGGCCAAAACCCGGTGCGCGGCGGCGAGGCTTTTGGCGCTGATATCCCGCCCCACCATTTTCGGCAGCAAGTGTCGATGCGCCGCAAACCGTTCCTGTGCCTCAGCCACCAGACGCTGCCACAGGGCTGGCACATGCCCCTGCCAATGCAGCAGACTCATGCGATCCACATTGTTCAACTGCGGGGCGCGCTGCTGCACCATCCACGCCGCCTCCACCAGAAAGGTGCCGCTGCCACACATGGGATCCACCAACGCCCCACCTGCCTCGGCCACCGTCGGCCAACCACAACGCAACAATACGGCCGCCGCCACATTCTCCTTCAGCGGGGCGCTGAAACGCACCCCCTGGCGATAGCCTCGCTGATGCAACCCAAAACCGCTCAGGTCGATAAACACCTGCAAACGCCCCCGGTGCAAATGGGCATGAATCGCCAGATGCGCCCCCTCCGTCACCACAGGGGGGCGCATACCGCAACGCCCGCGGAACTGATCCACAATGGCATCCTTGATCTTGAGCGCACCAAAATGGGTATGCTTGATACCGGCACCACTGCCGGTAAAGCTGACGGCAAAGGGGGTTTCCACTGTCATATGCTGAGACCAGTCTATCCCCTGCACCGCCGCATAGAGCGCCTCGGGACGATCTACCACCGCATTCGCTAGACGCAGATAAATTCGGTTGGCCACCCGGCTCCACAGCACCGCCCGATAGCCCACCGCCAATTCACCGCTAAATTCCACACCGGTGGGCTTCAACTGGCACTGCTGCGCCCCCAGGGACTTGAGCTCCTCAGCCAGAAGTTCTACGCCGCCGGCAGGCGCTGTGGCAAAATAGTGGTATTGAGATTGCATGGTCAAGGATTACCCACCTGCATGTGGAAACAGACTATTGTAGCCGTCCTGCTGATCTGCGTCGGCAGCATTGTATTCGCCAAACCCCAACGCCCATTGGATGATGCGGCATTCCAACAATGGCTCCAACAGGTGATTGCGCCCAAAGCCAAAGCCGCAGGCATCCGCCCCGCCACCCTCAAACACCTGGAATCCCTGACCCTGAATCACCGCATCATTCAACAGGACAGGCGCCAAGCGGAATTCGTCCTGAGTTTCTGGCAGTACTATACCCGCACCGTCACCCCTGAGCGCATCGAAAAAGGGCGCCAGCTACTGGCCCGCTACCAACCCATTCTGGATCAGGTGACAGCCCAAACCGGTGTGCCGGGGCGCTTTCTGATTGCCTACTGGGGCATGGAAACCCGCTATGGCGGTTTTACTGGCACCACGCCGGTTCTGCAAGCACTGGCCACCCTGGCCTATGAGGGGCGGCGGGAGAAGTTCTTTACCCGCGAGCTGATCGCCGCCCTGAAGGTCTTGCAAAACAATCGTTTTCCACCTGAACAACTCAAAGGCTCCTGGGCCGGGGCCATGGGGCAGATGCAATTTATGCCCTCCAACTATCTCCACTATGGACAGGATGGTGATGGCGACGGCAAAGTAGACCTCTGGCAGAGCATGGCGGATGCTTTTCTCTCCGCCGGTTATTTTCTCCAACGCCTGGGTTGGCGTCCGGGTGAGACCTGGGGGCGTGAAGTTCAATTGACCGCCTCATTCAAGCGCTATGAGCTGGCCGATGGCCTGCAACGGCGTAGCCTGGATGAGTGGGCCAAACTAGGTGTACGCCGGGCGGATGGCAACCCTTTACCCAAAGGTGAGATGATGGCCGCCCTTTACCTGCCCATGGGCAAAGAGGGACCTGCCTTTTTGCTCTACCATAACTTTTATGTCATCAAAAAATGGAACCGCAGTGATTACTATGCCGTGGCGGTGGGTAGACTGGCTGACCGCATCATCGGTGGGCCGCCACTGCACAAAAAACCACCTGCCGACCCCCAGCCCCTGCCCCGGGCACGTTTGAAAGCCATTCAGCACAAGCTCAATGCGCTGGGCTACAACGCGGGTAAAGTGGATGGCATTTTCGGCCACCGCTCCCGTGCAGCGCTGCGGCAGTGGCAGCAGGATCATGGTGAGATACCTGATGGCTTTCCATCCGAACAGACATGGTGGAGACTCCATGAAACAGAAACCGCCGTCCAACGATAAACAGCCCAACATCACCCGCTGCAGCCATGACGGGGAAAAATGCGACTCGCTGGCTTGGGCCTTCTGGAAAGCACAACGCCAGCTGGTGGAACTGAATCTACGTCTGGCCCATGTAAAAAAACAGCTGCGCCACACGCCGTCTCAGGACAAACACAACAAAGATGATCAACTGCGGTGATAGGGGTGATGATTGAGTACACTCCAGGCCCGATAGAGCTGCTCGGCCACAATGACCCGCACCAGCGGATGGGGAAAGGTCAGTTTGGACAAAGACCAAGTCCAGCGGGCCTTTTGCAGCAGGCGACCATCCAGCCCGTCCGGGCCGCCCACCAATAACGCCACATCCTGGCCTCCTTCCAGCCACTGGGATAACTTGCGCGACAACCCAATGGTGGATACTTCCTGACCATATTCATCCAAAGCGATGACCAGCGCCCCTTTCGGGATCACCTTCTCGATCAACGCAGCCTCTTTCGCTTTCAACTGATCGATATGGGCATGCTTGCCCCGCTGAGGCATGGGCAGCTCCACCAGCTTCAGGGCACAGCTGGCCGGCAAGCGCTTGGCATACTCGGCAAAGCCGGCATCAACCCACGCCGGCATTTTCTGCCCAATGGTGATCAGATGGATGTTCACGCCGGATCATCCTCCCGGGCAGGCTGCACAGACCAGAGCTTTTCCAACGCATAGAAGGCACGGGCACGCTCGGTCATCACATGCACCACCACATCACCCAGATCCACCAACACCCATTCCGGATCCTGCGGCGCCTCCACGCCCAGCGGCGGGTATCCAGCCGCTTTGGCATCCTGGCTGACCGCCTGGCCCAAGGCTTTCACATGGGTGGTGGAGGTGCCCGTCGCGATCACCATCCAGTCGGTAAAATCACAATTATTGCGTACATCCAACACCTGAATGTCCCGTGCTTTACCCTCTTCCAGGCTCTCAACCACTTGATCTTTCACTGCTATCGCGTCCATAGAGACCTTTGTGTTCAATATAGTCCAATACTGTTTGCGGAAGCAGATAGTTTACCCGTTTGCCCGCCTGCAATCTGCGGCGAATGTCCGTCGCGCTGATGGCCAGTTGGGTCACCGCCAAAAAACCCACCTGCCCCGCAGTCAACTGATCCAACGGCCCTTCAAACAGATAGGCGCGTAAGGGATCCGGCACCGACGCAGGTGCTTCCGGCCGCTGCGTCACCACCACCGCGGCCCGCTGCAGAATCTCCCGCCATTGATGCCAACGGTCAAAGGCGGCAAAGGCGTCCTGCCCCATCATCAGCACCAGGGTGGCTTTGGGAAAGTCTGCGTGCAGGCTGGCGAGGGTGTCCACCATATAGCTGGGCCCGTCCCGCTCCATCTCACGAGGATCCAGAATAAATTCAGGCACGGGCGCAATCGCCCGACGCACCATCTCCAGCCGGTCTTGCGCCGATACCTGAGGACAATCCCGATGCACCGGCTGACGGCAGGGAATAAAGCGCATCTGATCCAACTGGCACGCCTCCAGCACCTCCAGCGCCGGACGCAAATGGCCGAAGTGGATGGGATCAAAGGTGCCGCCATTGATGCCGATGCGCAGACTCATACCACCAGATCCGCCAGATCGCCCTTGGCCTCCAGCCAGGCACGCCGGTCAGCCGCCCGCTTTTTGGCCAGCAGCATATCCAACACCTGGCGGGCATGCCCCGCATCCAAAGTCAACTGCACCAACCGACGCGTCTCCGGCGCCAGGGTCGTCTCCCGCAACTGTTTCGGGTTCATTTCGCCCAATCCCTTGAAACGGGTCACCTGCACTTTTCCCGGTAGTTTTTCCGCCGCCACCCGATCCAAAACCCCTTGCTTCTCCGCCTCATCCAGCGCATAAAACACCTGCTTGCCCACATCGATGCGGTAAAGGGGCGGCATAGCCACAAATATATGACCATTTTCCACCAGTTTGGGAAAGTGGCGCACAAACAGCGCCACCAGCAAAGTGGCGATATGGGCACCATCGGAGTCCGCATCGGCCAGAATACAGATCTTGCCATAGCGCAGACCGCTCACATCCTCGCTGCCCGGATCCACCCCAATGGCCACGGCAATGTCGTGAATTTCCTGGGATGCCAACACCTGCTCCGGCGGCACCTCCCAGGCATTGAGAATCTTGCCCCGCAACGGCATGATGGCCTGAAATGTTTTGTCTCGCGCCTGCTTGGCCGAACCCCCGGCGGAATCCCCCTCCACCAGAAACAGCTCTGTCAAACTCAGGTCCGTTTCCGTACAGTCCGCCAATTTGCCCGGTAATGCCGGCCCAGCGGCCACCTTTTTGCGCGCCACCTGTTTGGCCTTGCGCGAACGGGCCTGGGCATTGGCAATGACCAGCTCAGCGATGGCCCGCCCCGCCTCCACATGCTGATTGAGCCACAACAGCAATGCATCCTTGACCACCCCGGAAATAAAGGGCACACACTCCCGGGAAGAGAGACGCTCCTTGGTCTGTCCGGCGAACTGAGGATCCAACATTTTGGCCGAAAGCACATAGGCGGCATTGGCCCACACATCCTCACCCGTCAGCCGGATACCCCGGGGTAGCATCCCGTGGAAATCGCAAAACGCCCGCAACGCTTCCAGCACGCCCTGGCGCAGCCCATTGACATGGGTACCCCCCTGCGGTTTGGGAATCAGATTGACATAGCTTTCCTGCAACGGCGGCTCTCCCTCCCTCACCCAGGCAATGGCCCAACTGACCGCCTCCATCTCACCCTGTCCCTCGCCCACAAAGGCTGCCTCCGGCACACTATCCATCCCTTCCAGCGCCTGCAACAGATAATCCCGCAGACCATCGTCATAACACCACTGGACAGTTTCCCCGCTGACTTGATCATGAAAAATCACCTTCAGACCGGGGCACAGTACCGCCTTGGCCCGCAACAGATGCTTGAGCCGCTGTAGATTGAACTTAGGCGTGTCGAAAAACTGCGCTTCCGGCCAGAAACGCACCGTCGTGCCCGTCTCTTGCTTGCGTACCTTGCCGATTGCGTGCAGCGGTTCCACCACCTCCCCCTGCTCAAACGCCATGAACCAGACCTTGCCGTCACGGCGGATGGTCACTTCCAACCGCTTGCTCAGGGCATTGACCACCGAAACCCCCACGCCGTGCAGACCGCCCGAAAAGGTATAGGCCTTGTTGGAAAATTTACCGCCCGCATGCAAACGGGTCAGGATCACCTCCACCCCCGGCACGCCCTCTTCCGGATGAATATCCACCGGCATCCCCCGTCCATTGTCCCACACCGACAGGCTGCCATCGTCATGGTGGATTACCTCGATTTCGCTGGCGAAACCGGCCAGCGCCTCATCCACACTGTTGTCGATCACCTCCTGGGCCAGATGATTGGGCCGCGTGGTGTCGGTATACATGCCCGGGCGCTTACGCACCGGCTCCAGCCCTGTGAGCACTTCGATTTCCGCCGCACTGTAGCCGTGTTTCATGCCAACTCCCCAGTCAATATCAGCCGGGTCATGATAAACTTTCCGCCATGCCAAATCGAGATTTCGCCCAACAACGCCGCGACTATTGCGACACGCCCCTGCGCCGCAGGGACCTTGACCCAGACCCTTTCACACAACTGCGTCAATGGCTGGATGCAGCCTATGCCAGCGGTATTAAAGACCCAACCGCCATGACCCTGGCCACCACCAGCCGAGATGGCCAACCCCAAGCGCGTATCGTGCTGTTGAAAGGGCTGGACACCGGCTTGATCTTTTATGGCCACGGGTTGAGTGATAAAGGGCGGGCGCTGGCCCAACACCCCAAGGCCGCCGCCCTGTTTTTCTGGGATACCCTGGATCGTCAGATTCGCGTGGAAGGCCGGGTGGAAAAGCTGAGCCGAGAAGATACCTGCCGCTATTTCCACAGCCGTCCTCGGGATAGCCAACTGGCGGCCCTGATTTCCCAACAGAGCTGGCCGGTCGATAACCGCACCACCTTAGAGGCCCGGTTTGCCCAGGCCGCACACCAATATCCCGACGAGATCCCCTGTCCCACCAACTGGTTTGGCTACCGCCTGGTGCCCCATCGTTTCGAATTCTGGCAGGGCCGACCGGGCCGCCTGCACGACCGCTTTCGCTACAAACGCCAGGACGGATGCTGGTGTATTGAACGCCTGGCCCCGTGACCCCATCG
>DQVN01000134.1 GCA_015661715.1 Sulfurivirga caldicuralii | reverse complement strand
TTATCCGTGCCATGGCCATAAACCAGGCCCGCCTGCTCAAATAAAGTGGCGCCCCAACGAATGAAATCAGCGATGGTTTCCAGCCCCTCGTGCTGGTAATGAAGATTACTCATGGATCGGCCCCTGTGGAAAGCCGTCATTATAGAAGGGAAAAAGAAATTGGTGCCCAGGGCGGGAATCGAACCCGCACGAACCTTTCGGTTCGAGGGATTTTAAGTCCCTTGCGTCTACCAGTTTCGCCACCTGGGCCTACATAGGGTGTGTATTATACTTTGCTTGTCAGCGAAGTGTAGGTTTCAAATGGGGCCATGCCGCACGCATATATTCAATCCAGGTAATAATCGTCAGCGCTGCCGCCAGATAGAGGGCAGGATACCCCAACATGCCCCAATCGATACCCCACAACTCGCCGCCGTAGAGCAACCAGATCAAAGCGGCCAGTTGCACCGCGGTTTTCCACTTACCCAAACGGGAAACCGCCACCACCTGGCGGATTTGATGCGCCGCCATCCACTCCCGCAGCCCCGAAATGGCCAGCTCACGCATGACGATCACAATGGCCGACAGGGTAATCCACAAATTCTGGTACTCCACCGCCACCATAATCAATGCCGCCCCCACCGCCAGCTTATCGGCCACCGGATCTAAAAACGCACCCAGCTTACTGGTCTGCTGTAAACGACGCGCCAGAAAACCATCCAGCCAATCGGTAACAGCGGCCAGCAAAAAGACCAGCGCGCTCCAAAAACGTGCCTGCTCAATGGGCAGATAGTACAGCAGAATAAAGACCGGGATCAGCAGCACCCGCATCCAGGTCAGCAGCATGGGAAACGACAACATCATCAGCCTTTCAGTCAAAAAACCAAACCAATCTTACTCAATTTCACCATGAAAGTGGTCATAGATGCGTTGCGCCAACTTTTTACTCACCCCGGGCACCTTGACCAACTCCGAAACCGATGCATCCTGTATCCCTTTCAAACCACCGAAGTGGGTCAGCAGCCTCTTGCGCGTCTTCGGCCCCACTCCGGCGATTTCTTCCAATGTACTGCGCAACTGACGCTTCTGACGTCGGGCACGATGGCCGCTGATGGCAAAACGGTGCGCCTCGTCCCGCAGAAAGTTGATCAAATGTAAAGCCGGTTCATCCGCAGGTAGATCGATGCCTGTGTTGCAATAAGGTGTGTACAGGCACTCAAGCCCCGGTTTACGCCCTTCCCCTTTGGCCACACTCACAACGGGCAGATCCTCCAGACCCAACGTCACAAGCGCCTCCAACGCCTTATGCAACTGTCCCCGCCCCCCATCGATCACCACCAAATCGGGCAACTGATCCGGCTGCTGTTGCAGGCGACGGTAATGACGCGCCACCACCTCATAGATGGCCGCATAATCATCCCCCGCTGCCGCCTGGCGAATGTTATAGCGGCGGTAACGCTGCTTTTCCGGCACCCCATCGATGAAACAGACACAACTGGCCACCGTTTCCCCCCCTTGAGTATGGCTGACATCAAAACACTCCATCACCCGGGGCAGCTTTTGCAAACCCAACACATCCTGCAACGCCAGCAACTTTTGCTGCTGCGTGCTTTTCTGACTCAAATGCTGACGCAAAGCGGTGCGCGCATTGGTTTCCGCCAAGGCAACCAATTCCCGCTCCGTGCGGCTGCGCGCCTGGGCCACAGGAATATCCAGCGCCTTGAACCAGGCTGCCTCCGCCCCCAAATCGACAGCAACCAATACCCGGTCCGGCATCGACTTGCCGCGGTAATACTGGACCAGAAATTGACTGACCACCTCGGACGACACCAACAGATCCCCTTTTGGGAAAAAGTGCTCCGTCCCCCACAGGGTCCCGCCCTGATAACGCATCAGCGTGATGGCAAAGACACCCTGGCGCTGGGCCACGGCCACCACATCCAATGCCCCTTTGCCTTGATGAATCAAATGTTGCTGCTGAATACTGCGTAAAGCGGCTATACGATCCCGCAATTGCGCCGCCTTTTCGAATTCCAACCGTTCACTGGCCGCAAGCATTTTCTGTCCAAGCTGCTCGATTACCTCATGGCGCTTTCCCTGCAGAAACAGCAAAGTATGCTGCACATCTTGGGCATACGCCTGTTCCGAGATCAACCCCACACAAGGCGCGGAACAGCGGCCGATCTGATGCTGCAAGCAGGGGCGTGAACGGTTATTGAACACACTGTCGGCGCATTGGCGTACCGGGAAAATCTTTTGCAGCGTATGCAACGTCTCATACACCGCCGCCGCATTGGGAAACGGGCCGAAGTATTCCCCCGCGCGCTTTTTCGCACCCCGATGAAAATAAAGGCCCGGGAAACGGTCCTGGGTACTGACATAGATATAGGGATAGGACTTATCATCGCGAAACAGCACGTTATAACGCGGATTGAGCCGCTTGATCAGCGTGCTCTCCAGCAAAAAGGCTTCCGCTTCGGTTTCAGTGAGCGTCACCTCAATACGGGCCACCTGCTCAACCAACTTCTGCGTCTTAATGCTGTCATGCTGTTTATGGAAATAAGCGCTAACGCGGCGTTTTAGATTCTTAGCCTTGCCAACATAAATAACTTGCCCGCGGGCATTGAACATCTGATAGACGCCCGGTCGCTCCGGCAACTGCTGTAAAAAAGCCTTGATATCGAAGTCAGACATGACGGGGAAGAAGGTGGCGGAGCGGACGGGACTCGAACCCGCGACCCCCGGCGTGACAGGCCGGTATTCTAACCAACTGAACTACCGCTCCACTTTGTCAGATTTGGTGGGTGCTGCAGGGATCGAACCTGC
>DQVN01000057.1 GCA_015661715.1 Sulfurivirga caldicuralii | reverse complement strand
GCCGGGTTTTCGCGGATCTCCTGCTCATAGAGGCGGTGGAGGCGTTCTGTGTCAGCTAAGGGGTCGTCAGAGGGAAAGTGTTCCAGCGGGGGAAGGAAGGTGATGTGGTATTGCTCGCCTATACGGCGGGTGAAAACGGGCACGACAGCCGCTTTTGCCAATTTGGCCAGTTTGGAGGTGGCGGGATTGCTGGGGGCGGGGCGGCCAAAAAAGGTGGCGTCCACGCGGGCATCGGCGTTGCGGAAACGCTGGTCGGGCAGGTAGAAGAGGGCGCCGCCTTGTTTCAGGTGTTTGAGCATGGCGCGCACATTGTTTTTGCTCACCGGCTGTACCCAGGGCTGGCCGTTTCGCCAGACTGTGCGCCCTTTGGTGATCAGGTATTCCATGAGTGGGTCATCGTGGGGCCGATAGACGGCGAGAAAGGGAAGTTCCAACTGTAAAAACAGTCCGGTCAGGTCAATGTGGGTAAAGTGGGGCACCAGCAGGATCATGCCGCGGCCTTCTTCCTGCAATCTTTTGATATGTTTCAAGCCGTGGAAGGTGACCAGAGTCCGTTCTGCGTAGTCTTGCCCGCTGCGGTAACCACCCCACCATACGATCAATAGCTCCATCAGGCTGATGCCTAAGGATGTGAAATGGGCTTTCAGCAGGGCCTGGCGTTTTTCCGCTGGCCAGTGGGGAAAGGCGATGCGTAGGTTGGCCGCGGCAATACTGCGGCGTTTACCGCCCATATGGTAGAGCAGCCAGCCCAATGGGCGGCCCAGCTTGAGTTTGTGGCGATGGGGCAGCCGCGCCAGCAGACGCAGGAGGCCGATTCCTATCCAGAGTGGCCAGTAGCGGGGGTGGAGAAAGCATCGTTTGAATTCAGGTCTGCTGGCCTTGATGGTAGAGTTGCGCATAGCGTCCCTGTTGTTGCAACAGTTGTGTGTGGGTGCCCAGTTCTACGACCCGTCCCTGTTCCAGCACGGCGATTTGATCCGCATGCTCCACGGTGGAGAGGCGGTGGGCGATGATAATCACCGTGCGCCCCTGACGCAATTTGGCCAGCGCATGTTGCACGGCTTGTTCGCTTTCATTGTCCAGGGCGGAGGTGGCCTCGTCCAGAATGAGGATGGGCGCGTCTTTGAGGAAAGCGCGGGCGATGGCGATCCGTTGGCGTTGGCCGCCGGAGAGCTGACTGCCGTTCTCGCCAATGGGGGTGTCCAGCCCTTGAGGGAGCTGTTGAATAAATGCCCAGGCGTGGGCCGCTTTGGCGGCGGCGATGATTTTTTCCCGGGGAATATCTGGTTGACCATAGGCGATATTGGCCGCTACCGTATCATCAAACAGCACCACCTGCTGGCTCACCAGGGCGATATGTTGGCGCCACCAGTTGAGCTCGATGGTTTGAATGTCGTGCCCGTCGCAGGTGATCACGCCTTCATCGGGGGCATAGAAGCGGGCCAGCAACTGTATCACCGTACTTTTGCCGGCACCGGAGGGGCCTACCAATGCGGTGGTGCGGCCTTGGGGGCAGTGCAGGCTAAAGTGCGCCAGGGCGGGTTGGTCGCTGTGAGGATAGGTGAAGGTGACATTTTGAAAATGGATGTCGCCGGTAATAGGCGGTTTCAGCGTGCCGGGATTGGGTTCATCGGGCAGGTCCAACAGGGCGAAGATGCTTTCTGCGGCGGCCATGCCCTGTTGGATGGTACGGTTGATATTGGTCAGGCGGCGGATTGGTTCGAAGATCATGGCCATGGCGGTGATATAGGCGATAAATTCTCCGGGGGTGAATTTATCCTGGGCGGAAAGTTGGCCAGCGACATAGATAATCAGTGCTAAGGCGATGGCGGCAATCACCTGCACCAGAGGCACATTGGCCGCAGACACTGAGACCACCTTCATGGTGTGGCGGCGCAGGTGTTCGGCCACATGCCAGAAGCGGTTTTCTTCGTAGCCTTCGGCGCCGAACAGTTTGATGTCGCGGTGGCCGTTCAGTCCCTCTTCCAGTTGGTGGGTCAGTTGCCCCATGGCGTTTTGCATCTCGGTGGATGAGGCGCGCATCAGGCGGCTGGCCCGGTCGATCAGCCATGCCAGAATCGGGGCAATTAGCAGGATCAGCAGGGTGAGCTGCCAACTGACATAGAACAGATAGCCCAATAGCGCCAGGACGATCAGGCTGTCGCGAATGACCACGATCCAGGCTTCAGACAGGGTTTTGCCCACCTGGGGCACATCATAGGTGATTTTTGACAGCAGCTTGCCGCTGCCGAATTCATCATGGGTGCGCTGGGGCAGGCGATTCATCTTGGCAAACAGCTCGGCGCGGATGTCCACAATGGCTTTATGGGCGATCCACTCGGAGGCCACCTTGCTTGCATATTCCGCCAGGCCTTTGATGATGAACACGGCTACCAGCAATAAGGGAATGGTGCGGATGGCATCCGGATCCTTGGCGATGAGGCTGTCGTCTACCAGGGGTTTGAGCAGGGCGGGCATCATCGGTTCCATGGCGGCGGCCACCACCAGGGCCAGCAGCGTCATGACCGCCATCTTCCAGTAGGGGCGGATGTAGCGCAGCAGGCGGCGATAGAGGTACAGGGTATTGCGTTTCATTCCCGTCGTAAAACCTTGTCAATCAGTAAACGTCCTAGGGTGCCGGGGCGGTAGGCGCGGTTGAGGGCTTCCCGGTCGTAGGCTTCAGTGAGCCACTGCTCAAAGGTGGTGTGGGGATGATCCTGTTTGAACGCCTCATAGGCTTCAAAAAAGGCGTCCAGTTTGCCGGTGTCGCCAAAGCGAAAATGGCCGTAACGCCAGTTGAGTTCCACCCGCCAGATGGCTTCGATGGGTTCGCCCAGGACAAAATGGCGGTAAAGGGCGCTCATCAGCCCGGCCCGGTCGGCGCCGGATTTACAGTGGATCAGCAGGGGCGGTTTGGCGCTGCGTAGCAGATCCCGTGCCGCTAACACGGCTTCCGCTTGAGGAAATTCGCGGCTGGAGAAACGGTGATGGAGCAGGGTGATGCCGTATCGGTCGCAGGCCTCTTTTTCCAGTAGATAGGCCCCGGAGCTGTCCGGGCGGCGCAGGCTGATGATGGTGTTGATGCCGTAGGTCTGTTTCAGTTTGCGTACAAAGCCGGGACTGGGCTGGTTGCTGCGCCAGGCATTGTCCGACAGGCGGTGAAAGTTGCGATAGAGCACACGCACATACTCATGGTCGATGAGCCATGCCTGTAAATGGGCTAAGGTGCGGCGCCAGGGGGATTTCAGTCGTTCGGGCATGGGCGTATTGTAATGAAATTGACCGTGGTTTCCGCTATGCTTTGCGGGATTTTGGAGTTGTGACATGGTAGAACGGATGAGACAGGTGATTGCTTCACCCCTGGTGGTGGCGCTGTGGGTGTTGATGATCCCTTGGGGGTTTGAGGTTTACTTTTCCGCTTTTGTGCGGGAGTCTGAGCTCAACAGTCGCCTGGGCTGGGCCTTGGCCATTGCCGCTGTGGCCTGGTTGAGCCGGAGTCGGTTGCTGACGGGTCTGTTGCTGCTGCCGTTTTTGCTGACAGGTTTAGCGGATATTTTCTATGCGTACTATTTCGGTGGAGTCTTTTCCACCAATACGCTGGATGCCGTGTTCAACACCGATGTCCAGGAGACCCGGGAGCTGATCCAGGCTTATGTGAATGTGGAATCCGTGTTGATCATTACCTTTTATGTGGGTGGGTTTGTCTGGCTGTTGCGGCAGATGCAGCCGGTGGGCGTTTGGCATTGGCCCAAACGGATCGCAACCGGGTTGGGGGTGATGGTGCTGTTGTTTGCCGTGCAGCAGATGGTGGGCAAGCAGCGTTTTTATGACATTTTGCCGGGGCTGTTGGGTATTGCGCCCACCTATGCCAATAATCGGGAGCATTTTGCTCAGGCGGTGGCGGATTATCGGCATCTGGTGGAGACAACAGAACTGTCTGCCCGTTTGCGTCATCAAGATGTGCCGCAAACGCGGGTGATCATTATCGGTGAGGCCATGACCCGAACCCATATGAGCTTGTATGGGTATCCGCGCAAAACCACGCCGGTGCTGGATGATCTGCGTTCTGAGTTGGTGGTTATGACCGATGTCATCACGCCTTTCGTGCAGACGCGTCCGGCGCTGAATGCCATGCTGTTTCCTCAAAGTTGGGAGCAGCCTGAGCTGGATTATCACCGTGCCTTGAGCATTGCCAATGTGGCGCGCAAGGCGGGCTATAAGGTGTTCTGGCTGTCCAACCAGCAGCCATTTCGTATTCCCACCCAGATGATTGCCGATACGGTGGATGAGGCGGTTTTTATCACCCGGGAGGTGGCGGGGGTGCAGGCCCACCGCTATGATGGCCGGCTGCTGTCCCATCTGGCGCGTGTCTTGCGAGATCCGGCGGCGCACAAGTTGATTATCGTGCATCTGATGGGTTCACACCTGCAGTATGCCAACCGTTATCCCCCTGAGTTTGACCATTTTGCAGGCACGCCGCCGCGGATGATCTCGCAGCGGCTGCTGTCTTGGCAGGTGGATAAGATCAATGAATATGACAACAGCCTGCTTTATACCGATTGGCTGGTGGGGCAGATCCATCAACAACTGCGCCAGTATGGGCAGGGGGCGGTGGGTTGGATGCTGTTTTCTGATCATGGTGAAGAGGTGTATGAGACGGCAAAGCTCAATGGTCATACCCCCGACAATCTCACCCGCCCCATGTTCACCATTCCGGTGATCTTCTGGCACAACGCTGTATTGCGCCGACAGTTGGGGTCGTCGTTGGCGCAACTGCAGGCTAATGCCCCTTGGCCCTATCTGGCGGACAGACTGTTTGAAACCTGGGTGGATTGGCTGGATCTGGATTGGGTCGATTGTGCGGGCTGTCAGTACAGTTTCCTGCGCCCTTACACACCACGGCTGCGCAAGGTGTATGGGTTTGACTACGATGAAAGGTGGTCACCATGAAATCCCCCTATCGTGGCTGGCGGCGGCTGGTGGGGGCGGCACGCTATTCCTGGCAGGGGCTGCAGGCGGCCTGGCAGGGTGAAGCGGCTTTCCGTCAAGAGGTCTGGGTGCTGGCAGTGCTGGTGCCCGTGGCGATTTGGTTGGCGTGCACGCCGCTGGAGTTTGTCCTGTTGGTGGGCGTATGGTTATGGGTGATTGTCGTGGAGCTGCTCAACTCCGCCATTGAAACCCTGGTGGATCGTATTGATGCGGATTATCATCCTCTGGCCGGACGTTGCAAGGATATGGCCTCGGCCGCCGTGCTGCTAAGCATTGTGGTTGCTACAATGGTGTGGATCGCCATGATTTGGGAGAAATGGACATGATTATTGTCACCGGTGGGGCCGGGTTTATCGGCAGCAACCTGGTCAAAGCGCTCAATGAAATGGGGCGCAGCGATATTCTGGTGGTGGACAATCTGGAAAAGGGCAAAAAATTTATTAACCTGGCCGATTGTGATATTGCCGATTACCTGGACAAGCGCGACTTTCTCGAGCTGATCGAGGAAGGCGAAGATCTGGGAGAAATCGAAGTCATCTTCCATCAGGGGGCCTGTTCCACCACCACCGAGTGGGACGGGCGCTATATGATGGATAACAACTATGAATATTCCAAAACGCTGCTGAACTATGCCCTGGAATATGCCATTCCGTTTATCTATGCCTCCTCAGCTTCGGTATATGGCGACGGCAGCCGTGGTTTCAGTGAGCAGCGGGACCATGAGCATCCGCTCAATGTTTATGCCTACTCCAAGTTCCAGTTCGACCAGTATGTGCGCCAGCTCCTGCCGGAGGCCAATAGTCAGGTGGTGGGCCTGCGCTATTTCAATGTCTATGGCCCGCGGGAGCAGCACAAGGGCAGTATGGCCTCAGTTCCCTTTCATCTTTATAACCAGTTGAAACGGGGAGAAAACCCCAAGCTGTTTGGTGCCTATGACGGTTATGGCCCCGGTGAGCAGAAGCGGGATTTCATCTATGTGGCCGATGTGGTGGATGTGAATCTGTGGCTGTGGCAACACCCGCAGGTGCGTGGCCTCTACAACTGCGGCACCGGCCAGGCGCAAAGTTTCCGCGAACTGGCGCAGGCGGTGATCGACTGGTTTGGTCGGGGCGAGATCGAATATATCCCTTTCCCGGAGCACCTCAAAGGGGCCTACCAGAGCTTTACTCAAGCGGATATGCACGCCCTGCGCGCGGCTGGCTACGACAAGCCCTTCAAAAGGGTACAGGAGGCAATCCCTCTCTATCTGGATTGGCTGAGCACAGCACCCCATGCGCGTTTTGCTGATTAAGATGTCCTCCATGGGGGATATATTGCATACGCTGCCTGCGCTGACAGACGCGCGGGCTGAGCACCCGGACATCCGCTTTGACTGGATTGTGGAAGCAGGCTTTGCTGAAATTCCCACCTGGCATCCGGCGGTCGAGCGTGTTTTTCCCATCCGCTTGCGCCAGTGGCGCAGACAACTGTGGTCACCGGCCGTATGGCGACAGATGCGCCAATTCTTTGCTCAAGTGGCGGCAGCTGGCCCTTACGATTTGATTCTGGATGCTCAGGGGCTGCTCAAAAGTGCCTTTGTGGCCAAAAAAGCGCAAAAAGCCCTGTATAAGCAGGGTGTTAACGACGGCGAAAAAAACGGCCTGAAAAAAAATTGGGGGCCCCCCCCTATTTGGGGTATGGATCATAAAACGGCGCGGGAAGGGCTGGCCGCCCGTTTCTATGATCATCCTGTGCATGTGCCGGTGGCGCAGCATGCCATTACCCGGTTGCGGCAGTTATTCGCCGCTGCATTGGACTATTCTGTGCCTCCAGGTGCGTTGGATTATGGGGTGTGCCTGCCGGAAGGTGCGGTGAATGTGCCGGTTTCCGCCCCCTACTGGGTATTTCTCCACGGCACCACCTGGGAGACCAAACTATGGCCGCAAGCCCACTGGCGCGAACTTATCCGGCGTGCTGCCGGGCAAGGGGTGCAGGTGGTGCTGCCGTGGGGCAGTGAGGCGGAATATGCCCGCAGCCGGGCGTTGGCCCAGGGGTTTGCCCATGCCGTTGTCCCACCTGAGCGCCTGTCGCTTAGTGAAATGGCGCAGTTGTTGCGCCATAGCCAGCAGGTGGTGGCCGTGGATACCGGATTGGCCCATCTGGCGGCCGCCTTGGCGGTGCCGACGCTGGTGCTCTATCGTGTGACCGATCCGCAGCGAGTGGGGGCGCTGGGGCCCAAGGTGAAGCATCTGTGCTCTCCCTTGGCGCGGCAGTATATCAAGCGCTTTACTCAGCCAGCGCAGGAGCAAGCCAGCCTGCAGGGGTTGGAGGTGGATACCGTATGGCGGATAATCAGCTAATTCTCTTTGCCGCCAGTCGGGATCAGGCACGCTATTTCCATGCATTGGCGCAGGCTGTGGATTTACCCATTACCGTGGTGCGCGCTAAAGCCTTGCCTAAGGGGCGAGCCCGGGCGGATTGTCCATCTGCAGTGTTAGAGATTGCTGAGTGGCATCTGCGCCGCAAGCAAAATGCACACCGGCACGCCAAGCCCTATTGGGCGTTGTATCGGCGCTGGGTGCGCTGGCAGGCTTGCGCCTGGTACCGGCGGGATCTGGCTTGGCTGCGGGCCCATCCGGCACGCTGGGTGGGGGTGTGGAATGGGAAGAAGTTTCGCCAGGCGGTGACGGTGGCTGCAGCCCGGCAGGTTGGCAAGCAGGTTGTTTTCTTTGAGCGCGGGCCTTTGCCCGGCTACTCCATGATCGACTGTTTTGGTGTTAATGCCCGCAGCGGTAACCCACGCTGGGCCGACTTTTACCGCCAATTTGCCTGTGAAAATCCGCCGCAGTTTAGCCCGGTTGAAGGATCTCCACCGGTGTCGCAACCCTTTGTCTTTGTGCCTTTTCAGGTGGTGGAAGATAGCAATATTTATTTGCATTCGCCCCATCTACCGGATATGTGGGCTTTGTATGACTGGTTGGTGCAGGCGGCCGAGGCGCTGCCGGAGTTGCAGTTTGTCATCAAACCGCACCCGGCTTGCCCGACGGATTATCACACTCTGTATGAGCGTCATCCCCGTATTCGCTTTGTGGAATCGGTGCCGACGCAGCAGTTGGTGCAGCAGGCGCAAGCGGTGGTTACCATCAATTCCACGGTCGGCGTGGAGGCGCTGATGGCAGCAACCCCAGTGGTGGTGCTGGGGGAAGCCTTGTATGCCATTGACCAGTTGGTGCTGATGGCAGACAGCCCAAAAGCATTGGCGCAAGCCTTGCGCCGCATTGATCGGGGCTGGCGTGCGGATGAAGCGGTGCGCCGAGGATTTCTATGTTATCTGGCCCATCATTATGCCTTGCCCGGTGATGCGATGCGCAACCCGGATGGGGCCCATTGGCAGGCCGTGGAAAAACGGCTGCGCACGATTATGGATCAAGGTTGTGGGCGAGCCATCGGGTTATGAATAATATTCTCTATTTGCCCTCCACGCCGTTGAATCTGCTACTCAGCGCCGCCCATGCGCTGGCCCATCCTGCTGCCGCCCGGCTGCTGTATCTGGATCAGAAGCGCCCTTCACCTTACCTGTCCGCCCTGCGCCAGTGGGCGGAATCGCCTTTTGCGCAGGTAGCGGAGCAGGTGGTGCCCGCTGGCGTCTTGGCTAGGTGGCGGGTGCGCCAGGCCACTTTCCGCCAACTGGATGCCTGGTGGCAGGCGTGCCCCTGGGCGCGGGTGGCGGTGGGCAGTGACCGGCGGGTGGAGTTTCAATATGCGGTATCGCGCAAGAGGGGTATTCAAGGCGATTATCTGGACGATGGGCTATACAGCTATATGGGCCGACCGTGGCGACCCATAAAGGATCGACTGGATGGCGTGCTCAAACGTCTGGTCTATGGCCGTTGGTGGCAGACGCCCCCGACCATTGGCGCTTCGCAGTGGATTGCGGATGCCTGGCTGTTTGCACCGGAGCAGGCGGTTGCACCTTTGCGACAAAAGCAGGTGCATAAGATTGAGCCTGAGTGGTTTCAGCGCCCGGAGATGTTGGCCCTGGGGGCGCAGGTACTGGCGCAGTTTCAGGTGGATGTGGACAGTTTGAGCCGGTGTGATCGATTGCTGTTGTTGACCCATCCCAATAATGCCGGCAAGATACCCGGCTATGAGAGGCGTGTCGCTGAATTGTTGCAGCGATGGCACAGATTGCATGTGGCGGCTAAATATCATCCACGCACAGAAGGCGATCCCTTTAATGTGCAAGCGCAGGGCGTCAGCACCTTGTTGCCCGCCACCTTGGCCTTTGAGTTTGTGCTGCCGTTTTTGCCCCCAGGGATGACGGTGGTCGCCGATGTGAGCACCACCTTGTTGACCGCCCGCTGGCTGCGCCCGGATCTGCGCCTTATTGCCCTATTAGACGGGGCATCTCCGTTGGAGCGGCGGGTGTTACCGGTGATGCAGGCCATGGGAATTGAAACCATGACATCCAAAGAGATGGCACAATGCACCTTCTGAATTACTACTGGCGGCAGATACGCCCGCCATCCAACCCGCGGCTGGTGATGACGCTCCTGTGTCGCAACGAGGCGGACATTATCGCAGCCAATATCCGCCTGCATGCCATGTTGGGGGTAGATGCTTTTGTGGTCATGGACAATGGTTCCACTGATGGCACGCGGGAGATTTTGGCTGAGCTGGAAAAGCAGTTTGATCTGACGGTGATTGACCAGCCCAGCCAGACCTATCAGCAGGCGAAGTGGATGCTGCAGTTGGCCCAGGTGGCACGGCGGGAAAAGGGGGCCCACTGGGTGATCAGTAACGATGCGGATGAGTTTTGGATCCCGCAGCAGGAGGAGTGTCTCAAGGCTTGTTTGCAGCTGAACGATTCAGTGGTGACGGTGCCCCGGAGTAATATGATTCTGACAGAAGCCGCCTTGGCAGATGCCTATCGGTTTGAGCAGGCGGATCATCGGGTGCATTATCCCATTTGCTATGACGTCCACGCCCAACAGTCCGACCCGCGGGTCTCCATGCTGCTGGTGCCCATTAGCCCGAAGGTGATTGTCAACCCTTACGGATTGATAAAACTCAGTGGGGGTAATCATCGGGCGAAACACTGGGATAAGTGGCGCACGGCTCGCAAGACAGAGGCTATTCGCGTTTATCACTATCCCATTCGCAGTTTCGCTCAGTTTGAGGCCAATATCCGTCATCGCCAACAGCTGTTGCAACTGCCCAATGTGCGCATGGGAGATCATTATCGCCGCTGGGTTAAGCTATATGCCCAAGGGAAGCTGCGGGAGGAGTTTGAGCGCCTTGTGCTGGATGAGACGGCTATCAAGGTGCTTGCGGAGCGGGCGGTGATCGTGCGGGATACTCGTCCAAGTGAATTGTTCAGCAAGATGGAGTCTCTATGAAACTGACGGTTTTCGGGACAGGTTATGTGGGCTTGGTCACCGGTACGTGTCTGGCGGAGGTGGGCCATGATGTGATGTGTGTGGATGTGGATGCGGATAAGATTGCCCGGCTGCAGGCGGGGGAAATACCCATTTATGAGCCGGGGCTGGAGCCCTTGGTGCAGCAAAACCAGGCGGCCGGCAGGTTGCGTTTTACCACCGATGCATCGGCGGGTGTACAGCATGGTCAGGTGCAGTTTATTGCCGTGGGCACCCCTGCGGAGGAAGATGGCTCTGCGGATTTGCAATATGTGCTGGATGTGGCGCGTACCATTGCTGAGCATATGGAAGATGAGAAAATCATTGTCAATAAGTCGACTGTGCCAGTGGGCACGGCCGACAAGGTGCGCCAGCAGGTGACGGCGGTCTTGCAGCAACGCAAGGTCTCGGTTCCCTTTCATGTGGTCTCCAACCCGGAATTTTTGAAGGAGGGGGATGCGGTCAATGATTTCATGAAGCCGGACCGCATCATCATCGGTACGGGCAACCCTAAGGCTGAGCAGGTGATGCGAGCGCTCTATGCACCGTTCAACCGTAACCATGAGCGCACCATTTTTATGGATATCCGATCAGCGGAGCTGACCAAGTATGCTGCCAATGCCATGCTCGCCACCAAGATCAGCTTTATGAACGAGTTGGCCAATCTGGCGGAGCGGCTGGGGGCGGATATTGAACAGGTGCGTATCGGAATTGGTGCGGATCACCGCATCGGCTATCACTTTATCTATCCGGGTTGTGGCTATGGGGGCAGTTGTTTTCCTAAGGATGTGCAGGCGTTGATTCGCACTGCCCGGGAGGTGGGCTATGCGCCAGATTTGCTTCAGGCGGTTGAAGCCGTCAATCGGCAGCAGAAGCAGCGCCTGTTTGACAAGATCGTGCATCATTTCGGCGGAGCGGCATCCCTGCAGGGTAAGACCTTTGCTTTGTGGGGGCTGGCGTTCAAGCCCAATACCGATGACATGCGCGAGGCGCCCAGCCGGGTGGTCATGGAGGCATTATGGCAGGCTGGGGCCCGCATCCAGGCCTATGATCCGGTGGCGATGGAGAATTGCCGCAGCTTGTATTCCCACGCGCTGCAGGGGCAGCCTGCGGCATTGCAGTTGTGTGATGACCCCTATGCGGCACTGGATGGGGCGGATGCGTTGATTATTTGCACCGAATGGCGGCAATTCCGCGCCCCCGATTTTACCCAGATGCGCCAGCGTTTGAACAATGCGCTGATATTTGATGGGCGCAACCTCTATGATCCGCAGATGCTGGCCGATCAGGGCTGGTGCTATTATGCCATCGGACGCGGAGGATCCTGTGACGCAACAAATACTGATTAGCGGTGTTGCCGGGTTTATCGGCTTTCATCTGGCCAAACGGTTGCTGGCGGCCAACATGCAGGTGGTTGGCATTGATAATCTCAATGATTATTACGACCCCGCCCTGAAACGGGCACGGCTGGCGCAGTTGCAGCAGTTGGATGGGGATTTTGTCTTTCATCAGATGGATTTGGCCGACGCACCCGCCCTGTCCAAACTGTTTGCGCACAATGCCTTTGATCGGGTAGTGCATCTGGCGGCCCAAGCCGGGGTACGATACTCCCTGCAGAACCCGCAAGCCTATGTGCAGAGCAATCTGGTCGGCTTTGCTAACCTGCTGGAAGCGGTGCGTCAAGCGCAAACACCCCACCTGCTGTTTGCCTCCTCCAGCTCCGTGTATGGTTTGAATACCCATACTCCTTTTGCTGAAGCCCAGCGCACTGATGCCCCCATCTCTTTATATGCCGCCACTAAGAAATCCAATGAGGTCATGGCCTTTACCTATAGTCATCTGTTTGATCTGCCCATGACCGGGTTGCGTTTTTTTACTGTCTATGGGCCGTGGGGTCGACCGGATATGGCCTATTGGCGTTTTACGGAAAAAATCCTGCGGGGTGAGCCGATTCCAGTATTCAATGAGGGTCAATTGGCGCGGGATTTCACCTATATCGATGATATTGTGGAGGGGATTGTCGGCTTGTTGGATCACATACCCGATAAGGTGGCCGCGCCACAGAGTCAGGCGCAAGCCCCTTATGTGCTCTACAATTTGGGCCACCATCAGCCCGTGGCCCTGCTGACTTTTATTCAAACGTTGGCCCGATTGCTGGGTCGCCCGCCACAGCTGCAGATGCTGCCCATGCAGCCGGGTGATGTGCTGACGACCCATGCGGATATCACCGCCATTCAGCAGCGCATTGGTTGGCAGGCACAAACTTCGCTGGAAAGTGGTTTGGCTGCTTTTGTTGCCTGGTATCAAGACTATTTTGATGTCTAAGTGGACACATCACTGGTTGCGTATTTATTGTTGGAGCGGTGTGTTGTTGATCACTCTGCTTTATCCGCTCCTGCATACGGAAAAGTATCTTGCCAAAGGCTTTACTTACGCTGTCATGGCTTTTTTGCTGTTGGGGGCCATCGTCGGTTGGCGCAGGCTGTGGCAGCAGTTGGATAGGCAAACCCAAACATTTCTGGGGCTGCTGCTGATTTGGTATATCTATTTGCTGCTTGGGGGATATGGCTTTTCTCTCGCCTATCCTGAAGCGGATCGGCGCTTTTATGTGGCTTCGGAGATTCTGCTTAAATTCCTTTTGCCGTTTTTACTGCTGCCTTTTTTGTACCGTTGCCGTGTATTCAATTTGGAGTGGTTTAAGGGGGTTGTGTTTCTGGCCGCTTTGACGGCAACGCTGGTGCTTGCCTATGATTGGGGTACGGGACTGCCTCGGGGGCAGCGCCTGGCGGCAGGGCCGATTATGTATGGCAATCTGGCCATGCTTTCAGGTGTGCTGGCCGCTTTGTTAGCCTTGTATGACAAGCGTCTGGTGGTGCGCTTGGCGCTGGGGGTCGTGGCATTGGGCAGTATGGCGGCGAGCTTCTATTCCGGCACCCGCGGCGGCTGGATTTTATTGCTGAGCTTGCCTTTGCTGTACGGCTGGACGCTGAAAGCACAGGTTGACCGGCGTTATGTGTTGGCAGGGGGAGTGGGTATCATCTTGGTGTTTGTTGCCACCTATTTGCTGGATACGCCGGTCAAAAAACGTTTGGATCAGGCGGTTTATGAGGTGTCGCGTCTGATCAGCGATGAGCAATATCGACAGGGTTCCATCGGTGAGCGGGTGGCCATGTGGGAAGTGGCCGGGTCTGCTTTTCAGTCGGCGCCCCTGACTGGTATTGGGCTGGGGAATTTCTATGCCTATAAAAAACAGATGATCGAGGCAGGGGAAGCGCCGGCCAATATTATGCGCTATAAGCATGAGCACAGCCTGTATATGACACTGCTGGGTAGTACAGGGCTGATCGGCGTGCTCCTGTTTGTGGGTGTGTTTGCCCTGTTGTGGTCCCGGTTCAAGAAGGCGGCGCTTGCAGGGAGATCGCCTACGAGCAAACTATTAGGGCAGATGGGGCTGATTGTGCTGTTGGCTTACCTGGATTTTGGTTTAAGTGAGTCCTATCTGTTTACCCATCGGGGGGCTGCAGCTTTCTTCTTTTTGATTACAGTTCTTTTGTTCTTGATTAGCCGCACAGAAGCGAAGCCATCACCCGCTTTAACAGGCAGTTCATCATGACAATCGCCTATGATGCTTCCATTTTCCGTATTCCGTGTGCTGCGCATATCGCGCTAACATCCGATCAGGAGGGTGCAGCAGTTGCGCAGGCGTTGGCCGGGGATATGGCGATCACACCCCGCGGGGCGGGTACCTCATTAGGTGGCCAGGCCATCGGTGAGGGGCAGGTGCTGGATTTTCGCAACTGCAATCGGATTCTGCAATGGGATGGAGCCAATGCGCAGGTGGTGGTGGAGCCGGGGGTGATCCAGGCGGATCTGAATGATTTTCTCAAACCCTATGGGTGCCGGTTTGCGCCGGACACTTCCACAGCGACCCGGGCCACCATTGGCGGAATGATCGGCAATAACTCCTGCGGTATGTACTCCTGTCATTGGGGTACGACGCGGGAGCATGTGCATCGCATCAAGGTGCAGCTATCTGACGGCAGCATCATTTGGGCGGAGCCGCTGAGTGAGAGCCAGCTTGCGGCCAAGTGCCAGCAGCCTGATCTGGAGGGGCATATCTACCGCACGGTAATCGATCTGGTTTCCCGTCATCGGCAGGCGATTATGGATGCCTATCCGGACCCGTCTCTGGTGCGGCGTAATACCGGCTATGCGCTGGATGTGCTGGCGCAGGATTACCAGCCCTTTAACCCGAAGGGCAAGCCCTTTTCCCTGGTGCCGCTACTGTGTGGCAGTGAAGGGACGCTGGCAATCTTTTTGCAGGCGACGCTGAAAACCGTGCCTTTGCCTGAGCGGCGGGATCTGCTCTGTGCCCATTTTGCCCGGATGGATGATGCGTTTGTTTGCTTGCCGATGTTGATGGCACGATTTGCCCCGGCGGCGGTGGAGCTGTTGGATGCGCCTACGCTCCAGGCGGCGGGGCGGAATCCGCAGCAGGCGGCCAATCGCTTTTGGCTGGTGGGTCAGCCTGATGCTGTTTTCGCCATTGAGCTGTTTGATGCCGCAGCGGATCAGGTGGAGGCCTTGCGTCAGTGGTTGCTGACGCAGGGGGCCTATGCGGTGCCGCATTTGACCGGTGCGACCATGGAGGCCCTCTGGAGCCTGCGCCGGGCGGGTTTGGGACTGTTGATGGGCGAGCGCACGCGCAAAAAGGCCATTGCGGTGGTGGAGGATGCCGCCGTACCCCTTGGGCACCTGCGGAATTATTACCACGACATGCGCGACTGGCTGGCGGCCCATGGCATTGAGGCGGTCTTTTACGGCCATGCCTCGGTGGGGTTGATTCATATCCGCCCGAAGCTGGATCTGTCACAGCCTGAAGACCGGCAGCGGATGGTCGAGTTGGCGCAGTTTTCCGCCGAGCGGGTTAAGCATTATCGCGGCGCCTTGTCGGGTGAGCATGGCGATGGGCGCATCCGGGCGCCTTTTCTGCGGGACTTTTTCGGTGAAGAGGTTTATCAGCTCAATGTGGCGATTAAGGAAGCTTTTGACCCGCACTATCGGTTCAATCCCGGTGTCATTATTGGTAATGCCCCGATTACGGAAAACCTGCGTGCCGATTTTCAGCCGCAGGTAGAGGTGGATACCGGACTGGACTGGTCGGAGAGCCTGTCGCTGTTCGATGCGGTCAGTCAGTGCAATGGGGCGGGCGCCTGTCTGAAAAGCCCGGGGCGGGGAGTGATGTGCCCCAGCTATCAGGCGTTGCGCCGGGAAGATACCGTCACTCGCGGCCGGGCCAATCTCCTGCGCGAAGCCCTGGCAGCGCCGGATCCGAAGCGGGCTTTGTGTGCGTCCGCATTGAAAACGGCCATGGAGACTTGTCTGGCCTGTAAAGCATGCCAGACAGCGTGTCCCGCCAGTGTGGATATGGCGGCTTTGAAAATGGAGTGGCTGTATCAGACCCGGCCTCATCGGCCGGTGGAGCGCTGGCTGTTGCGCCATGGGCATCAATTGGCGCGCTGGGGGCAATATTGGCCGGATCTGGCCAATGCTTTGCAGCGTACCGCCTTGTTTCGCCGTCTGGCGGGTGTAGCGCCTGGGGTTGAGCTGCCTGCCATTCAAGCGAAAGCGAAAATCCCTGTAACAAAACAGGCTGATGTATTGGTTTGGGTGGATTTCACCACCCAAATCTATCGCCCGGATCTGTTGGAGACGCTGAATCGACTGTTGCAGGCATGTGGTCTGCGCGCGGCGTTTAAATTTTCCGGGGGACCCCTGCGTTTGTGGTTGTCACAGGGGTTGTTGGATGAGGCGCGCGCGCTGATGCAGCAGGAGGCGGAAGCCCTGGCGCAGTTTGCCGGGCCGGTGGTGGCTCTGGAGCCGGCTGAAGCGTTGATCTGGCAGGATGAGGCGCGCCGTTTGCGTATAGCTTCTGCGCCGTCTGTGCAGTTGGTGGAAGAGTGGCTGGCGGGCGTTTTGCCGCTTGAGCGGCTCAAGCCCCAATCCCGTACCGTCTGGGTGCATGTGCATTGTCATCAAAAAGCAGCGCAGCGCTCTGAGGTTACGATACAACTGTTGCGGTCTATTCCCGGCTTGCAGGTCAAACAGCTTGAAACCGGCTGCTGCGGTATGGCGGGCGATTTTGGCTATCGCCATCCAACAATAGCGCATCAGGTGGCGCAGGTGGGCTTTTTGCCCCCTCTGCAGGCGATTGAGGCCGATGCCTGGCTGGTTGCCTCCGGCTTCAGTTGTCAGCATCAGATTCGCCTTTTAACTCACCTTCATCCGCTTCATCCCATTGAGGTGCTGGCCCGTGGGTTAAAATGACGG
>DQVN01000138.1 GCA_015661715.1 Sulfurivirga caldicuralii | reverse complement strand
TCCAACACCTGCTGTAATGGCGTATCTGCTGATACTACGGTGCTCTGCCAGTCAGGTTTGCTCATGACGCCTCCTCATCAGGACTTCAGCCACATACCAGTCGATTTCCGTATCGATATCAATGCCGGCCGCCTGGGGCATGACATACCCGTAGACCCGTTCCGGCATGAAAAAAGTGTGATGCGCCAGCAAAGATGTCCGATTGGCAATGTAGATGGCACCATTCAACTGATAGTATGGTGGGCGGTGTTGATGACTGGAGTGCTGGATAGCCGCGATAAAAGCATCCATCTCCCCATCAGGCCCGAGTTGGTTAATCCACTGGGGCGGATGGGTCGCCGGCGAGACGGATATGACGCTGTTAGCCTGCTTCTGCTCGAACAACTGGAGCGCTTGTTCAATATGTTCACGGGTACGCAAAGGGGATGTGGGCTGGAGCAAAACAATACGATCGTAATTATGCCCGTGTGCCGCCAGCGTCTCGATGGCGTGCTCGATCACCGCTTGAGTCGTTGTCGTATCCAGTGCCAACGCTTCAGGGCGCATGAAAGGAACTTGGGCACCGCACTGGCGAGCAATGTGGGCAATGGCCTCACTGTCCGTGCTGACCACCACATCATCAATACCCTCGGCCTGCAGGGCAACCTCCAGCGTCCACTGGATCAGCGGTTTGCCCAGAAGAGGCCGGATATTCTTGTCGGCGACCCGCTTGCTACCAGCGCGAGCAGGCACAAGCGCCAAGGTTTTAGACATCTTGCAGAATCCTGATTATCCTTTCCAAGGTATCGGCACGGGCATAGGGATTTTGTACTTTTTTTCGGCCCTGATGCAATGCCTGACGGATCGCTGCCACTATCGCCTCCCGCTCAGCCGGGACATCGATGATGCTTTGCGCCCGCTCCCGTCCGGCTTGACGGGCACCGATATTGACAGTGGGCAGGCCAAAACTGGGGGCCTCCAAAATACCACTGGAGGAGTTGCCCACCACCCCATCGGCAATGGCCAGCAAGCTGTGGTAGCGCAACCGTCCCAATGAGGGCGTCAGCCAGACCCGCTCTGGATAACGCTGAGCATAGGCCTGCCACAGGCGGTTGATCTGCCCGCCCCCTTCGTCCACATTGGCATAGGTGATAATCTGAGTGCTGTCTGGAAACTGTGTCAGCGCATCGATCAGCGTTTGCACCTGCGCCGCTGGTAAAACTCCTGTATCGGTCTCCGGGTGAAAGGTAATGACCAACAGCGGATGACGCAGGGGTACGGGAATCTGCGCCTGTAGCGCTGACCGATCCATCCGCGGCTGATTGAGCACATTCCACACGCCCAAAGCGCCAACCGGGAAAATCCGCGAGGCCGGCAGCCCCATCTGGCGCAACCGCGCCGCTGCCTGCTCGGTTGCCGGCAAATGCCAATCGGCCAAGTGACTGATGGCATGACGAAAGCGGTTGTCCAGGGCACCGGCGCTCTCTTCGCCACCGTGAAGATGGACAATGGGGATATGTAGCAGGGCCGCCGCCGCGGCAATGGCCAGGGTCTCAAACCGGTCCCCCAACAATACCAATGCATCGGGTCGGCACTGGGCCAGTACGGGCGCCAGTCGTTGTGCGGCCACACCAAAGTCCCGGGCCATATCCAGCGCATTTGACGCCGCTGGGGTGAAAATGGGAATGCGGGCGGCGATGGGCACACCATCCGCCTCGATCTCCCGCGCGGTCAAGCCCTGCTCTGGCAACAAATGGCTGCCTGTAACCAGTAACGCCAACTCCGCCCAACTCGCCTGATGCAGCGCCTGGATCAACGGCTGCAAAATACCGTAATCGGCCCGGGTGGTGGTCAGCACTGCGATCTTCTTCACCACTCAATCCCCTCACCCACGGCAAAATCCCGCGGCGCAGCCGCGCCAATGACCCGATCCCACCGATCACCAAACCACCCTTTGGGTGCACGGCGCAGGGTCAGGTCTTCTGCGGCGATGACCTGCCCTTTGGCGATCGGGCGTGCCGCCACAATGCGCCGCCGGGCCACTGCACGGGTATCCATTTCCGCCTCAGCAGGCCGCTTGATGCCATCCCCCAACATGGTTTCCGCCTGCCGCAGCGCGGTGACAAATTCCGTCAGCGCCGCAGGCTCAAGACTGGCGGCATGATCCGGCCCGGGCAGACTGCAGTCCAGGGTAAAGTGTTTTTCAATCACCTCTGCCCCCAACGCCAGGGCCATGATGGCGGCGGTCATCCCCTCGGTGTGATCCGACAGACCCACCGGCAAGGCAAACGTATGCGCCAGGGTTTCCATGGCCCGTAGATTGACCGCATCAGCCGGTGTAGGATAGGCGCTGGTGCAGTGCAGCAGGGTGAGATTTGCCTGTTCCAGCCCCGCCTGCAGCAGGGTTTCCACCCCGTAACGCACCTCCTCCAGGGTGGCCATGCCGGTGGAGAGCAGGGTGGGACGGTTATAGGTGGCGATGACACGCAGATAGGGAGTGGAGAGCAGCTCACCAGAGGGAATCTTGAAATGGGTCATGCCCAACTTGGCGAGAAAATGGACACTCTCCTCATCAAATGGCGTGGACATGAATACAATGCCCGCCTCATCACAGTGCTGTTTCAGCTCAACAAATGCCGACT
>DQVN01000106.1 GCA_015661715.1 Sulfurivirga caldicuralii | reverse complement strand
TGCGGCATGCCAGCCGGGTTGAGCGATTTTTTTAATCACGTAAAGGAATGAACATGCGTTGTCTGATGGGCATTATGACGGTGATGATTGTATTGATCGTGCTGGTGCTGTTTGACTGGCTCAATGCGCGGGTGTGGATCTTGGAGGGGCTCAGCGCCCTGCAGCAGGGGGTAGAAGTGCTGGCAGAGTGGGGCGATACGCTTCAGGGTCAAGCGGCGCAGACGGAAGGGGTGATGGAGCAGGCAGAGGAGATCGTCGATACCTTAAAGCCTGCTGTTGAGAAGATCAGCGAGTAAGGTGAATGGGGCCAGCCCCATGGCCCAGTTGCCACAGGCTGCGGCGCAGCCACTGCTGCAGCCTGGTGATGCCCTGCTCACAGGCCTGGGGTAGCGTCTTGCCCTGGGCCAGGGCAGTGGCGATGGCGCTGGAAAGAACACAGCCGGTGCCGTGGGTATTGCGGGTTGAAACCCGCGGGTGGGACCAGTGTCTCAGCGTGTTGTCGGGTGTGGCTAGATAGTCGGTGAGGGTTTCTCCTTGTCCATGTCCGCCTTTGAGCAGCACGGCGGTATGGAAGCGTTGCGATAGGGCGGTGGCCAATTGATCCGCTGGCAGAGGGTGGCCCAAAAGTTTCTCCCCTTCAAGTAGGTTGGGGGTAATGAGGGTGGCCCGTTGCAGCAGTGCGTTGAAGGCGCGCCCCTTTTCCATTAGCGTCTGACCACTGGAACTTTTCAGTACCGGATCTATCACCACAGGACCCTGAAAGTCGTTCAGACACTCAAGTATCGCCTGGGCCATGGCATCGGTACCCAGCATGCCAATTTTGACAGCAGCCAGGGAGAAATCCTGACGCAGGGTCCGGATTTGCGCAATAACGCCTTCAATCGGCTCCAGCCAAAGGTCTTTGACGCCACAGGTATTTTGCACAGTTTGGGCGGTGATCACCGCGCAGGCGTAACCGCCACAGGCGTGGATGGTTTTCAGGTCTGCCAGCACGCCGGCCCCGGCGCTGGGGTCGAATCCGGCGATGGTGAGAATGACCGGTGGGGTGTGCATGGGCGTATAATGCCACAAAAATGCTGTCTGTTTGTGGGCGAGGGAGGGATGATGGCCATTGGACTGCTGATTATCGGGGATGAAATTCTTTCCGGACGGCGGCAGGACCGCCATTTGGCCAATCTGGCCGAGTTGCTCAAGCCCCGTGGTTTGAAAGTGGATTGGGTGCGCATCGTGGGTGATGACCCTGCGCTGCTGCGTGAGACTTTGCAGGAAACCTTTGCCCGCCCGGACATTGTGTTTTGCCATGGGGGCATTGGCGCCACACCGGATGACCGAACCCGTCAGTGTGCCGCCCGCGCCCTGGGGGTGCCGCTGGTGCGCCACCCGGGTGCTGTGGCGGAAATCGAGGCCCAGTTTGGTGAGGACGCTTACCCGCACCGCATTCGCATGGCGGAGCTGCCTGAAGGCGCTGAGCTGATTCCCAATCCTTTCAATCGCGTACCCGGCTTCAGTCTGTTGCACTTGCCCGGCGGCGGGCACCATCACTTTATGCCCGGCTTTCCGCAGATGGCCAAGCCCATGACCGAATGGCTGTTGAATCACTACTATGCAGATTTGTCGCAACCCCGGCGGGTGGAAAAAGTGGTGCGCCTGTTCGACACCAGTGAGGCCCAGTGGCTGTCCTTTATGGAGACCTTTGCGGCGCGCCACCCTGAGCTGCGCCTGTTTTCCCTGCCGCGGATCGAGGCGGATGGCTCGCGCAGCATCGAATTGGGAGTGGAGGGGTTACCTGAAGCCGCCGAGGCAGCTCAGCAGGCGATTATGGCCGAAGCACAGCGCCGGGGTGTGCGCTTTGCTCCAGACTGAGATTGGCTGCGCTTGCTCCCGCTCCTCACTTTTCCGGATCTTTTTTCAAGCCTTGCCAGCTGACCACCAGGGCATAGCCCGCCAGAGAAGCGGCGAACCATATCCACCCATGGAGGCTGCCGCTTATGGTGCCGCTGAACAGGGCGCCGATATTGCAGCCATAGGCGATGATGGCGCCATAGCCCATGAGTATGCCGCCGATAAAGCTGCGCACCTGTACCTTGACTTTAATGTTTGTCTGGGGACGTTTGTTGCCTTCTTGTGTCAGTCTGGTTAGCTGGGCGCTTAACAGGCTGCCCAGAATCAGGCCGATGGCCATGACCGAAACCGGCGCTTCCCAAGGGGACTGGTCATACAAAGCGGCCATTTGCGCCGTATAAGCCCAGAAGCGCCAGTCTTCGATGGGGCCGTTGAGGGCATCGTTGAGCATTAACCCCCAGTAAGGGAAGACTGTGGCGATCGACCAAGGTTGTTGCAGTGTCAACAGGGTCAACAGATTACCGATGGCCAGAAGTATGACCGCCCAGAACCAGGGGTGGATGCTGAGGGGCTCAAGGTGTCCGTGATGTCGCCGCTCCCATTGCAAAGCCCAGTAGTAAAGCGCGGTGATGGTGAGTAATTGCAGCCCAAGCGCCAGCGGCCATCCCAGTTGCAACAGGTTGACCGGCGCGAATGTCGGGGCATGCTGCCAGGTTTCAAAGTGCCAGGCGGCCAATATGCCACCAATGACCAGGCCGATGAGCACAACCGGTGAGAGGGGGTTGAGTTGGCCGAGACGGTTGAGGGTACCTGAAGTGCAGGTACTGCTCAGCGCCATACCGACACCAAAGATTGCGCTGCCGATAAGTAGGCCGAGACTGAGTGGCCGGTAAAAGCCATTCAAGGTATCTGACTGGGCCAGCAAAGGGAAAAACAGCACCGATCCGAAGGCGAGCAGTACCAACAGCGCCCGCAGTCCCAGGGTGCGATGTTCAGATATCAAACCCGCATAAACCCGGGTAAAGCCGAAGTGAAAAATGTAGAGGGTTGCGCCCAGAAACATCCCCAATGCAAGCAGTTGAACTGGCTTCCAGGGGGTGAACAGTGCGCTGGCCAGCAGGGGAATCAGCAGCATGGTGCAGCGGCATGCAGGCAGGTGCCATAGGTTTCTGACCGTGTGAAAGGTTGAGGTAATCATATGTAAAGTGTGTCCTGGTTTGTGTTGGAGCTACTGTAGCAAGACCTTTTCATAAAGAAAAATGATGATATGTTATCTTTATATACAATTTTGTTATTTTAAGTGTTGGGTAAGGGTTGATGTTGAATGTGATACAAGCTGAGTTGCTGGTTGCGTTGGAGGCTGAACAGTTGAACCTGACTCGAGCCGCGACGCGTTTGCATATGGTGCAGCCTGCGGCCACCCGACAACTCAAACTGCTGGAACAGCACCTGGAAACCCCCGTGTTTGTGCGTGAAGGCAAGCGTTTGAAGGGTTGGACGACGGTTGGAGAGCAGGTTCTGCAGCAGGCTCACATGATGGTTGCTGCGCGGCGGAATGTGCGCGCCCTGGCAGACAGCTTGAAAAGCGGGGAGGAAGAACTGTTTCTGGGTACAACGCATACCCAGGCCAAGTATTTTCTACCAGCACGATTGAAGCGATTTCGTCGCCATTTTCCCAAGGTGCGTTTGCATATTGAGCAGAGCCATCCTCAGGCATTGGTACAGATGCTCAAACGGGGTGAAATTGATCTGGCCCTGTGCACGGAAGCCATCACCCGGCATTCAGGTCTGCAGATCCGTTCCTGTTACAACTGGCATTATGTGTTGGTCTGCCCGCGCACGCATCCGTTGAGCAGGAAAACATCCATTGAATGGTCGGATCTGGCGACCTATCCACTGCTGACCTACAACAGGGGATTTTCCGGGGGCAAAATGCTGGAGTCGTGTTTGGCCACCGCCGGGTTGCAACCCGATTTTGTCCTGCGTGCTGCGGATACGGATGTCATCAAAACCTATGTGCGTGAGGGCTTTGGCATTGGCATTATCGCCTGTCAGAGTTACCGGCAAAGCGAGGATGATGACCTGGTGTGTCATAATCTTTCCCACTTGTTGCCACAGCAGGAGACCGTCCTGGCCTGGTTGCAGCACCGTTATGTTTCGCCCGCCATGGGGGCATTGATTGAGGAGTTGAGCGATGACAACGGATGAAACCACCCACCGCAATCGCTGGGGATTTGCTGAGTGCAATCAGCGTGTATTTGCCGATATGGTGGCCACCTTGGTGCAACGTCATGGGCAGGATCCGCAGGATCTGTTTATCCATGCGCTGGAAAGTCAGGCGGAGCCGGAGATGAACTACTGGGTCATCATGGCGCTGGTGCAGAACCACTCGGTCTCTGCCACGGCGCCGATCGGAGAGGATAGTGCCGGCGAGCCGGTCAAACCGCTGCATGCGGCGGTGTTAATGCACAATCCCGGCGCTTTGGCGGTTCTGTTGGATTTGAAGGCCTATGCAGGCGGCGTGACCGATCATGACATTCAACTGGCGGCACGCATGGCCAGTCAGCATGAGGATCAGGCATTGCTGGCGGTGCTGATGCAGCATGCTGAGGCGCAGGGCGCTCTGGAGCCCTTTATGCGGGCGTTGCAGAACGCGCCTTTGCACTGAAGAAAGGAGGAGGGTATGGCTGAAATTGTGGTGTTGGTCGCCGTTGTTGTGGTGATGGGGGCGGTGGTGGGCCTGTCTCTGTGGCGGTTTGAAAAAAAGCGCGCCGAGGCGGCCATTGCGGATAACGCTCAGCTGCGTCTTGAGTTGGCACAGATCAAAGTGGAACACAATAGTGCCTTGCAAGCCTTGGCGGATGCGCGAACCCAACTGAGCGAGGCGCAGCAGACGGTTGCGCGACTGCAGCAGCAGTTGCAGGATCAGGCGGGGCGGCTGGGGGAGCTGGAGGCCGTGAATGTTCAACTGGAGGCGGCCAATAATGAGCTGGCGCACCTGCGTAGCCAATTGGATGAAGCACGCCAGGCCAATGCGACCCTCTCGACCCGCTTGGCGGAGCAGGCGCAGCAGTATGAGGACAAGCTCAAGCTGTTGGATGAGGCGCGGGCGCAGTTGAAACAGGAGTTTGAAAACCTGGCCAACCGACTGTTCGAGCATAAGCAGCAGCAGTTTACCCAGCACAGCAAGGCGCAGATCGAAAGCCTGCTCAAACCCTGGCAGGGGCAACTGGAGCAGTTCCGCAAACGGGTGGATGAGCTGCATACCCAGCAGACGCAACAATTGGGTCAGCTGCAGGGGGAATTGTCCCAGTTGAAGCAGCTTAACGCCACTTTGGCGGAGGAGGCGAAGGCGCTGACCCAGGCGCTGAAATCGGACAGTAAGGTTCAGGGTAACTGGGGCGAGCTGGTGCTGGAGCGCCTGCTGGAGGCGGCAGGCCTGCGTGAAGGTGAGGAGTATGTGCGTGAGGCTTCATTTGCCACAGATGAAGGGCGTCAGCGCCCGGATGTGCTGATCCGCTTGCCGGAAGGCAAGCATATCGTCATTGATGCGAAGGTGTCGCTGAGTGATTATGTCACGGCCATCAATGCGCCGGATCCCGCCATCCGGCAGCAGGCGGCCAAAGCCCATCTGGCCAGTGTGCGCCGCCATATCGAAACCTTGGGCAAAAAGCGCTACCACCATCTGGATATCCAGGCGCCAGCCTTCACTTTGATGTTTATGCCGGTGGAAGGGGCCTATTTGCTGGCGCTGGAGCAGGATCCGGAGCTGCAAGCGTTTGCCTATGCGCATGAAGTGGCCATTGTCACTCCGCCGACGCTGTTGGTGACGCTCAAAACGGTGTCTCATCTGTGGAAACTGGCCCATCAGGACCGGCGGGTGCTCGAACTGATCGAGGAGGCGGGTAAGTTGCATGATAAGTTCGCCGATTTTATCAAGGACTTTCAGAGCGTGCGCCAGCGCCTGGATCAGGCGCTCAAGGCCTGGGAGGCGGCGGAAAATAAATTGACCGCCGGTCAGGGGAATTTGGTACGCCGGGTACATAGTCTGGGGGCGTTGTCGGGGAAAGTGAAAAAAGCGCTGCCGGAGAATCTGGTGAGTCGTGCCAGCTTGGAAGATGATAATAAATAAAAACTATCCAGATTTAATTATGATTAGATATTGACAATCAATAGGGGCCGTCTGATAATAGGCATGAAGGTTCTATCGGAGGGGCGGTGGAACCGGATGCATGACAACTCAGGAGGTGGTTTATGGCACGGTCAGGCGGATGTCCCTTTTCTTCAGGCGCGCTCAAGCACACAACCCAGGATGGTAATGTGGTGCGTAAGTGGTGGCCCAATCAGTTGAATTTGAGAATTCTCTATCAGAATCCACCCACGCTGAAACCGACACCAGAGGATTTCAATTACGCCAAGGCGTTTTCTGAGCTGGATTATGCGGCGCTCAAGGAGGATCTGCGCCAACTGATGACCGATTCGCAACCTTGGTGGCCGGCGGATTACGGGCATTACGGGCCTTTGTTTATCCGGATGGCGTGGCATAGCGCGGGAACCTATCGCATTTTTGACGGTCGCGGTGGGGGCGGAACGGGTAATCAACGTTTCGCACCGGTCAACAGCTGGCCGGACAATGTCAATCTGGATAAGGCGCGCCGCCTGTTGTGGCCCATTAAACAGAAATATGGTGACCGTATTTCCTGGGCGGATCTGATGATTTTGGCCGGAAATGTGGCGCTGGAATCCATGGGATTCAAAACCTTTGGCTTCGGCGGTGGTCGTGAGGATATTTGGGAGCCGGAAGAGGATATTTATTGGGGGCCGGAGACGGAGTGGCTGGCGGATGAGCGCCACCACGAGGGTGAATTGGAAAAGCCCCTGGCCGCAGATCACATGGGCTTGATCTATGTTAATCCTGAAGGGCCAGGGGGTGAGCCCAATGTGCTGGAGGCCGCAAAACATGTCCGTGAGAGCTTCAAGCGCATGGCCATGAATGATGAGGAAACGGTCGCGTTGATTGTCGGTGGACATACATTTGGTAAGAACCATGGTGCAGCACCGACCTCTTATCTCGGGCCAGAGCCGGAGGCGGCCCCCCTGGAGGAGATGGGATTGGGTTGGAAAAACAGTTTTGGCAGCGGCAAGGGGCCAGATACCATTACCAGTGGTATAGAAGGCGCCTGGACACCAACGCCGACCCAATGGGATGACAGTTTCTTACGCCTGCTGTTCAAATATGACTGGAACCTGGTCAAGAGTCCGGCCGGTGCCTACCAGTGGGAAGCGGTCAATCCGGATCCGGAAGACATGGTGGTGGATGCCCACGATCCCAGCAAAAAGCATAAGCCGATTATGCTGACCACGGATCTGGCTTTGCGCATGGACCCGGATTATGCACCGATTTCGCGCCGTTTCCTGGAAAACCCTGAGGAGCTGGCCGATGCGTTTGCCCGGGCCTGGTTTAAGCTGACCCACCGGGATTTGGGGCCTAAATCTCGCTATCTGGGGCCAGAAGTGCCGGAAGAAGATCTGATCTGGCAAGATCCGGTTCCGCCGGTCAACCATGATTTGGTGGATGAAGCCGACATTGCGCAGTTGAAACAACAGTTGCTGCAGTTGGATGTGGCGCCCCGGGATCTGATCTATGTGGCCTGGTCAGCCGCATCCACTTTCAGGGGATCGGACAAGCGCGGGGGTGCCAATGGTGCGCGTATTCGCCTGGCGCCACAGAAGCACTGGCCGGTCAATGAGCTGGAGACCCTGGAGCGGGTGTTGCAGGCGCTAGAGGGCGTTCAGACGCAGTTTAATCAATCCCGTACCGACGGCAAGCAGATTTCCCTGGCCGATTTGATTGTGCTGGCGGGCACGGCCGCGGTCGAAGCGGCAGCCCGCGCCGGCGGTGTTGATATCCAGGCCCCCTTTGCACCGGGACGGACGGATGCCAGCCAAGATCAAACGGATGTAGAGTCCTTTGCCTATCTGGAGCCGGTGGCAGATGGCTTCCGCAATTATGTCAAACCGGGCTGTGAAAAAACCCTGGCTCCCAACCTGTTGGTTGACCGGGCGCAGTTACTGACCCTGACCGTGCCGGAAATGACGGTTCTGATCGGTGGACTGCGTGTGTTGGGAATCAACTATCAGGGTTCTGAACATGGGGTGCTCACCGATCGGGCGGGGGTTTTGAGCAATGACTTTTTTGTCAACCTGCTTGACAATAACACCGTCTGGCGTCCGGTGGATACGGAGCATACACTGTTTAAAGGGATTGAGCAGAAAACCGGTGAGCACAAATGGACGGCCACCGCCGTCGATCTGGTCTTTGGCGCCAACTCACAACTGAGAGCGCAAGCAGAATATTACGCACAGCAGGATAACAATGAAAAGTTCGTGCGTGATTTTATTGCCGCCTGGGTTAAGGTGATGAATCTGGATCGTTTTGATCTGGTTTAACCTGCGGCTTTTTGTTCATGCACCGCCTGCCTATATAACCAGGCGGTGTTTTTTGATAGTCGGCGTGGTTTTAATGTCGCTGATTTGTTTAATCTACTACAACCAAAGGAGAAAGATCTATGGCATTTGAAAATCGTGAAGGACAGCGGGTTCCTCAGGTCACTTTTCGCGTTCGTGAAGGAAATGAATGGAAAAATGTGACCACCGATGACCTGTTCAAAGGCAAGACGGTGATCCTGTTTGCCTTGCCTGGTGCCTTTACGCCCACCTGTTCATCCAGCCACCTGCCGCGCTATAACGAGTTGGCGCCGGTTTTCAAACAGCATGGTGTGGATGACATTCTGTGTCTGAGCGTGAATGATACCTTTGTGATGAATGCCTGGGCGCAGGATCAGGAAGCGGAAAACATTACCATGGTGCCGGACGGTAACGGGGAGTTTACAGTGGGCATGGGCATGCTGGTGGACAAATCCGACCTGGGCTTTGGCATGCGTAGCTGGCGTTACTCCATGCTGGTAAAAGATGGCGTGATCGAAAAAATGTTCATCGAGCCGGATGTGCCTGGCGATCCGTTTGAGGTGTCGGATGCGGATACCATGCTGGACTATATTGCCCCCGGCGCAGAGCGACCTAAGGTTGCTACCTTATTCACCAAAGAGGGCTGCCCCTATTGTGCCCGCGCTAAGGCGATGCTGGATGAGTTGGGCATCCATTATGAAGAGATTCCTGTGGGCAAAGGCGGTGTCAGTTCCCGTGCGCTTCGGGCGGCAACCGGTCGTGATACAGTGCCTCAGGTCTTTATTGAAGGGGCGCACATTGGCGGGGCCGATGATCTGGAAAAATGGATCCATTTGCACAAGTAAATCAGCCCTGAAAGCACTGTTTACCAGTGCATTGCGCCAAAGAGTGGGGGATACCCGTTTCCCGCTCTAAAACGCCCCTTCGGGGCGTTTTTTATACAATGAACACGGTTCAAATTAGGAGAAAACATAATGACTTATGACTATGACATGATTGCCATCGGGGCAGGCTCTGGTGGACTGTCCGCCGTGGAGAAGGCTGCGGAGTTGGGCAAGAAAACGGCCGTGGTCGAGGCGCGTCATCTGGGCGGCACCTGTGTCAATGCCGGGTGTGTGCCGAAAAAAGTGATGTGGTTTGCGGCCAATATCGCCACCGCCATTCAAGATGCGCCGGATTTTGCTTTTGATGTGCGTCTGCAGGGTTTTGATTGGGCCACCCTGGTGGAAAAGCGCCAGGGATATATCAAGATGATCAATGACTGGTATGCCGGTCATCTGCAGGATTTGGGCGTGGAGGTGCTCAAAGGCTGGGGGCGGCTGGTGGATGAGCATACGGTGGAAGTGGATGGCCAGCGCTATACAGCTCAGACCATTGTCCTCTCGCCCGGGGCGGAACCGATTGTGCCGCCGATACCGGGGGCGGAACTGGGCATCACCTCGGATGGTTTTTTCGCCTTGAAGCAGCAACCGGGCAAAGTGGCCATTATTGGTGCCGGCTATATCGGCGTAGAGTTGGCCGGGGTTTTCCGCGCATTGGGCACCGAAGTGACCTTGGTGGATATCGCCCCTGAGCCGGTCCCCGCATTTGATGGGATGCTCAAGGAACAGGTCAAAACCAATCTGGAAGCCGATGGCGTCGTGTTGAAAATGCCATTTCGGGTAACAGCGCTGGAGAAGGCGGCAGATAACACCTTGTCCGTTGTGGGCGAGAGTGAAACCCTCAGCGGTTTTGAGCAGATTATCTGGGCCGTGGGCCGTCGCCCTCTGACTGCTAAGTTGGGACTGGAGAATGTGGGGATTGAAACCGAACGGGGCTATATTCCCGTGGATGAATGGCAACATACGGGCGTGGGGGATATTTACGCCATAGGGGATGCAGCGGTGGGCTTTCCCCAACTGACGCCGGTGGCTATCCGTGCCGGGCGCTATCTGGCGCGGCGTCTCTACAATGGTGAGACCAAGTTGAAGTTGGATCTTACTTATGTGCCCACGGTGGTATTTGCCCATCCGCCTTTGGGCACCGTGGGCCTGACCGAAGAACAGGCACGGGCGCAGTATGGCGAAGCGGTCAAGGTCTATACCAGTGTGTTCACCCCCATGCGCTTCGCTTTCACTCGCCATCAGCCCAAGACGGCGCTAAAGCTGGTTTGTGTGGGTGAAACAGAGAAGGTGGTCGGCATTCATCTGGCCGGTGATGCGGTGGACGAGATGCTGCAGGGCTTTGCCGTCGCCGTGCAAATGGGCGCGACGAAGGCGGATCTGGATGCCACCATTGCCATCCATCCCACCTCCTCTGAAGAGCTGGTCACCATGCGTTGATTTGACCTCTGCCATGCAGGCGATAAGGGGGTGTGCGCCAATGATATGGGGCGACCGTTTAGGGGCTGGCGCACACCGCCGTCGTTACTTGCGCAGAAATAGATTGAGCAGAATCGATAGTACCACGCTGATGACAATCATGGATGTGATGGGAAAGAATACCCGCGTATTGCCACTCTGATAGTCGATATCACCCGGTAACTTGCCAAACCAGCTCAGCAGTTGCGGTGCCCACGTCAGCACAGCACCGATCAATAGAAATGCCACCCCCAACCAGATAAACAGCTTACCCATCTTGTAATCCCTTTATCATATCCCTACACATCCAATTAGAGCACAACAGGGAGTATTTCAAGATGCTTGAGACATTGCACACCCACAAGCGCAATAATGATCGCACCGCCTTTAACCAGGTGTTGGAAGCGTTTCTACCGCAGCTGAAGCGCTATGTGGCCAACCGGTTGCGCACTGCTGTACGCAAGGGTTGGATTCCGAAGGGCAAGTATGACCCCATGGATATTGTGGATGAGGTGTATCTGGCCCTGTTCGAGCAATTCAATGAAGCGGACATGGACTCGGCCAGGTTACGGGTGCGTCTGTTCCAATTGGCGGAGCAGAAGTTGGCGGAAATTATTGAACAAGAGCGTGAGCATAGGGGCGATCTCTCCATTGAGGCCTTGGCGGCGCAGGAGTTGAAAACGCTGGAGGAACATATCACCGCCGATGCCGATGGGGAAGTGGTATTTGTGGAGGATCTGGACGACATCTCTTACCATCTGGACGATGACAAGCCCAAAATATGGCTGTTGGATGAAGGCTTTGAGGCGGAGTTGCTGGAGGTGCTGGAATTGCCGCAAGAGATTTTGGCAGACAAAACGAAGCGGGGCCTGCTGGCGCAGACCTATCAGAATCTACCGACGCTCAGCCGGATCGTGCTGGAACTGCGCACCCGTGGCGGTTTGAGTGTGGTCGAGATCGCCGAGGTGCAAGGCATGCCGGAAGAGCAGGTGGCGCAGTTGCTGGCAGCCGTCAAGACACGCTTCCATCGCGCGTTGGGCCTTAAATAAATGGATCAAGCCCTTATTCCTGTCCGGAGTATCTTGAGGGGAACATCATCCCACAGGGCCATGTATGCAGCAGCCGCGCAAGGAGAGTCCCACCACAAGGCTGCATCTTGCGCCCGCGCTTCTGTGCGGTTGGGTAGGGCCAGCCGGAATGAAGGCGAACAGGAAGTGGGAATGAGACCGCCTTTAGGGTGTGGGTAAAGCCCATAGGTAGCTGCCACTGGCCAGGGGCGATTGATGAATGGCAGGCTCTGCACCAGCCAGGCGGCTGGGTGCATGGACATCCAGCAGAGCGGTGAGGCTGGGCAGGTCATCATCCGGCAGCCATGTGCTGCCGGTCATACCAGGCAGGAGGGGGATACCACTTAATTTCCAGCCCACGGATGTGAGAAAGCGCTGTTCTGTCAGGCGTTGCAGGGTGGTGGTATCTTGTTCCAGGGCACGTGCGGCGCGCAGTAGCAGGGCGTGGTCGGCAAGCATGGCACCTCCTATGGGTTGGCCGTTTTCGCCCAAAGCGCGGGGAGGGTCGGATTGTAGCAGTAAGGTATAGAGGCGTTGATAGAGCGCCTTCGCTTGCTGACGCCAAACCGGATCACCGGTGGCGTCTGCTGCGGCAACCCATGCATTGATCAGCAGGGCGTTCCAGGCGAGAATCTGCTTGTCATCCCGTGGGGGTGGTGTAAAGGCTTGGCGCAGGCGCTGGCGAATGGCCGGCCAGCGAGGATCGTCGATGGTTTGCGCCAGCCATCTTCCTTCCCATGGGCCGGGTAGGTCCAGCTGCCAGTGTTCTGCCACGAGGCGATAGTGTTCGGGGGTGAGCAGGGCTTGTAACTGCTGCGGGGAGAGCAGATAGTTGCCCCCTTCTTCCGCGTGGGCATCCACAGCGGAGAGGGAGCCCACATAGAGTTGGGTTTTAGGGTTGTAAAGGCGGCGTTGAATAAAATCCAGCGTCTCCAGGCCGATCTGGATCCAGTCATTCCGTTGAAAGCGTTTGCCGGCGCGCAAGTAGAGCTCAGCCAGTTGCGCATTGTCGTAGAGCATCTTTTCATAGTGGGGCGTGTGCCACGCTGGATCTACCGTGTAGCGGAAGAAACCCCCATCCACATGGTCGCGCAGGTGCTGTTGCGCCATGGCCTCCAGCGTCAGATTGAACCAGTCGCGGATGGGTTCGGGCAAGTTTTTGAGCCGGAGGACATTCAATAGCAGTGGCGTTTCGGGAAACTTCTGCTGCCCTTTCAATCCCCCGGAAAAGTCGTCCATACGCGCCTGCAGTTGGGTCAGAAACAGTTGCCGCAGGGTGTTTCGTGTCAGGGTGGGTTGTGCTTTGGGATCGTAAGGCTGTGGTAGTTGCAGCGCTTTGCGCGCGGCCTGAGTGATGCGCGCGGGTTGTTGCTGCCACAGGCGGGCTGCCCGTTGAATGATGCCGATGAAACGCTCTTTGGGTTGATAGATGAAGGCGTAGAAGGGCAGTCCGTCGGGTGTGAGCAGCACATGGATGGGCCAACCGGCACGACCGGTGCTGCGACGGGCGAAATCGATCAGATAGGCGTCCAGGGCCGGGTTCAGTTCCCGGTCCACTTTGACCGGCACGGTGTAGCGGTTGAGCACGGCGGCGGCATCGGCATGGACATAGACATCCTGGTGCATACGGTGGCACCAGTAGCAGGAAAAATAGCCGCTGGAGATGAAGATCAGTTTATTTTGCCGTTGGGCTTGTCGCAGCACATCGGCTGACCAGTTGCGCCAGTTGACCGGGTCGTCTCCGTGCATGGCCAGATAGGGGGAAAGATGCTGCTTCAGTTCGTTGGCCTGAGCCGGAAGGGGCGAGAGTAAACTGAGTAACAGGAGAAGCCACAGGGGTCCCCCTAAAATTTTACCGGCCGGTTTTTTCGCCTGGCTGTGTGTCGGTTTTTGGTGTGTCTGAGGCATGAATTTCACCCTCTTGGGCTTCATTATAGGCCTCAGCGGGTGTTTCGGCATCATTTTCGCCGTGCAGGGCGTTCATT
>DQVN01000108.1 GCA_015661715.1 Sulfurivirga caldicuralii | reverse complement strand
TGCATACTGATTCAGGCCAGTTATGATGAGTGGAATTGTAGGGTAAGGTGAATTGCTATGTCTGATTTTCTTAAAAGTGTCGATCGCCGTACGTCGCTTGCGGGAATGAACCGAATGGAGCTATTGCTGTTCAAACTGGATGGTGAGCAGCTGTATGGCATTAACGTATTTAAGGTGCGAGAGGTCATTCAGACACCATCTGTGGCACCGGTGCCCAAATCGGATGAACGAATCGTTGGCGTGGCAGATATCCGTGGGCAAACCATGCCCATTATTGATCTGCCGAAAGCCTTGGGTCTGACACCAGTCAGCGAACAGGAGATGGCTGAAACGCTGACGATCGTCACCGAGTTTAACAGTGCTATTCAGGGTTTTTTGGTGCGTGGGGTGGATCGGATCGTGCATCTGCGCTGGGAGGATGTCATGCCGCCGCCGGATACACTGGCCCATGTGGCTTATTTGACGGCGATCACCCAGTTCGAAAATAAAATTATCGAAATTCTCGATGTGGAGAAGGTTTTGGCGGAAGTCTCTGGCATCCAGGATGTGATTACCCAGGAAACCATTGCCTCTGCCCGGGAGCGGATTAGCCATGCAGCGGGCAATTACTTTATTTTGGCTGCGGATGATTCGGCTGTGGCCCGCCAACAGTTGCGTACCATTTTTGAAAGCCTGGGGATCAACTATAAAATTGTTGATAACGGTAAAAAGGCTTATGAGTTGCTCCAGAAATGGGCTAAGGATGCAGAAGATGGCATGGCCCCGCGTGTATCGGAGCGTGTACTAATGGTAATCTCCGATATTGAAATGCCTGAGATGGACGGCTACACCTTGACACGGAAAATTCGCGAGGATGAGCGGCTAAATGACTTGTTCATTGTATTGAATAGCTCGTTATCCGGCGGGTTTAATGAAAATCTGACAGCTAAAGTGGGAGCCAACCACTTCCTCTCCAAATGGCACTCAGATGAGTTGGCGCAACTGGTTATGCAGCGTCTCGAAGAGGTTGAGATGCAAAAGGCAGCCCAGGCTTCAGGTTAATGGGTATGTTGAGGCGCTCGTGGCTACTGCTGGGCTGGGTGATGAGCGCTGTGCTACCAGTTCAAGCAGGGACAGTCGATTGCTTGAATCAGTGTATTCAGGTCAAGGGCGTGGCAAGTTTTGCCCATGCTGATGTGGCGTGGGCGCGTCAGATGGCCATTCGCGATGCGCTGCAGAGTGCACTGATGCAGCGTCAAGCGGACGTTTCCTCGCAACAACAGGTGGAAAATTACCAGTTGACTCGCAGCCGTTTAACAGTCCGCACCCGGGCCGTGGTTAAACGGTTCACGATTGTGCGAGAGACGCAGGATGCAGAGGAAAAACTGGTCACGGTGCAGCTGAAAGTTTGTCTGCAGCCTGCCCAATCTGCTTGTGATCAGCCTTTGGGTGGGGGATTCTATCCACGGCTGGCAGTTGCCCCTGTGTTGGTGGCCACACCCTATGAGGCGCGGGATATCCGCGATCTACCCCAGGGATGGCGACGGGCCCTGATCCAGCAGCTGCGACAACAGGGATATCGTAATCTTCAGCCGGTCGCCCTGGATCCAGCCATTTTATCGGTGCAGCAGGTGCAGCCTGTGCTGGACGTTGACCGATTGCGCACAATCCGTGAGGAAACGGGCGCCCAATTTTTAGTGTTCACTGTTGTACGGGCGCTGGCATCCCGTCACCGTACCGATACGCTTCTGCCAGACAGTGTGGACTGGATGTGGGAAGGCGTGAAGCGGGCCTATAACTATGATCTGGATCCCAACCGGCGGGACATCACTTTGACATGGTATCTGGTGGATCTGAACCATCAGCGTATTGTTCGCCAAGAACAGCTCCATCGGCAGATCAAAGGCGAGGTGCGTGTGGGGCGGGATAAGCCCTTTGGCAGCTTGGCCTTTGCCCGCACACCCACCGGGCAGGCCATGTTGGCACAGGTGAAGGTGCAGGCACAGCAGCTAATCGAGACGCTGCGTTGTCTGCCGTTTGAAGCGGAAGTGCTAGAGGTGCGCAGGCATCCAGACACGCAAAAGCAGCAGGTGATTTTCTTCGCCACGCCAGAGAGCAGCTTACGCGAAGGGGATCAACTGACCCTTTACCATCGGGATGATGTACCGGTGCGTATGGGGCAGCAAAACTTGGGCACTGTGCAGCAACCGGTGGGCTTTATCCGAGTGAAACAGTTGATGGATCGCTTCGCCGTGGGCGAGGTGGAGGCACAAAATGGCACGATTGCGGTGGGGGATCTGATCCGCAGTTGGTAAGGGGGTCCCCCTAATTTTTCAAACCGGCCGCCGCGCCGGTTTTTTTGTGCTTAAAAATGCCTAAAGTTTTGCCGCTTGTTGCCGATAGCGGCAGATTTTTGCCGTCTTTAAGGAAAAATTGAAAAGATATGAAGCGTTGGCATTGTGGTTGCTAAGGAGGTGATAAGCATGTAACCGGTGACGAAAACATGACGGATCTTTTTGGTATTCACGAACAAGCGCTGCAGATTCGCTCCCAGCGGGCCAAGCTGTTGGCCACCAACCTGGCCAATGCAGATACGCCCAATTTCAAGGCGCGGGATATTGATTGGCGTGCGGCGTTGAAAGAAGCTGCGGAAAACCGCCATCAGTCACCACCATTGCATTTGAGTCGGACCAATCCCCGTCACATTGACGCGCAGGGGGAACCGGCGCTGGATGATGGGTTGGTGAAATACCGCATGCCTACCCAGCCTGCATTGGATGGCAACACCGTCGAGACCCATATTGAAAAAGCCCAGTTTATGGAAAACGCCATTCAGTACCAGACCACGCTTGAGTTTCTCAATAGCAAGATTAAAGGCATTCGTAAGGCGTTGAAGGGCGAATAGGGAGGTTAACTTATGAGTTTGTTTAATATTCTAGATATTTCGGCCACGGGGATGCATGTGCAGACCATCCGGCTGAATACGGTCGCCTCCAACCTAGCTAATGCAGATTCCATCAGCTCCAACGCCGATGAAACCTATCGGGCGAAAAAGCCGGTTTTTCAAACGATTCTGGATGAGACAACCGGAGAGCCCGTCGGTGGGGTGCGGATTAAAGAGATTGTGGAATCCCAAGCACCGCTGAAAATGGAATATAACCCCAATCATCCCATGGCCAATGAAGAGGGGTACATTTTCCGGCCGAATGTCAATGTGGTGGAGGAGATGGCCGATATGCTCTCAGCCTCTCGTACCTATCAGACCAATGTGGAGGTGATGAATACCTCCAAACAGTTACTGCTGCGCACCATTCAGCTGGGTAAATAAGGAGATAGATTATGTCGACCATTTTGCCTTCCACACAACCCACCCGGGATGAAATACTGGCGGCATTGAATGCCCCTTCTAACACGCGGCCGCAGGCCGATCCGCTGGGGCAGGAGGATTTTTTGCGTCTGCTGACCACTCAGCTGCAGAATCAGGACCCCACCGATCCCATGGATCCAAAGGATATGATCACCGATCTGACCGGCTTCAACCAGCTAGAGGCCACTTTGAAGTTGAATGCGTCCATGGATGTTCTGGTCAATGGCTTGGCCAGCCTGCAAACCATGCAGGCGGCAGGGCTGATCGGCAAGTCTGTCAAGGTGGAGGCGGACAGTTTCGAACATACTGCCGGTGAAACGGAGCAGTTGAAGTTGAAAGTGGATCAGCCTTTACAGGATGTGACGGTGGTGATCAGTAATGAGGGTGGGTTGGTGAAAGAGATTCCGGTTGGCACGCTCAATGCTGAGGATAAGCTGATCTCATGGGATGGCACAGACAGTCTGGGCCAGTTGGTGGCCGATGGGGTTTATAAGGTCACCGCCTATGGCACGGATGAGCGTGGTGAGATTCAAAGTATCGCTACCATTGTGCCGGCTCGGATTACCAGTGTGGCCATTGAGGGGAGTGGTGGATTGAAGCTGTCTCTGGCCACGGGGGAAATCGTGAGCATGGACAGTGTCCGTGAGATTACAGAATAATTATAACAACTTAGAAACACACAAGGGAGTGTAACCATGGGTGTCGCATACGATTTGACCGCGTTGAGCGGGATCAATGCCGCTTCACAGGGTTTGGCGGTTATTTCCAATAACCTGGCCAACTCACAAACCTTTGCTTTCAAGGCCTCCCGTGCGGAATTTGCCGATATCTTTTCCGGCGCGCAGAGCAGTCCGGGACGGGGGGTGAGGGTGGATACTATTACCCAGGATTTTAGTGCAGGAACCATTAACACTACCGGTCGTGAATTGGATATGGCCATTGATGGGACGGGATTTTTTATCATTGAAGATAAAACGGGAAAATATCCGCAACTTTATACCCGTAATGGTTCCTTTAAAGTGGATAAGGATGGTTTTTTAACCACCCAGAATGGTAATAAGGTTTTGGGGTATTTGCGTAATGATGCGCTTTCGACCGAAGATAATACGGTTTTTCAGACCAGCCTCAGCCCCATTGATCTGGATGAGTTGAATAAGAGGCCCCGGGCGACGGATGAAATGAAATTTGATATTAATCTGGATGGAGAAGAACCCCCTAATCTAGTTAACGGGGCAGACCCTGACAATATTCAGGCGGGGGACTCTGTGGGGGATACGGATAACTTACATAGACTGACCGCACCGCAAGGGGATAGTATTGCAGCGGGTACGCCTAATGGTGAATATAACGGTTTTCCAGATTTTTCCACCAATAAAATTATCTATGATTCCTTAGGTGGCGAGCACCGTTTGACGGCCAATTACTATATGCGGGGTGTTGTCTCGGCCAACTCAGATTTAAACCTGGACGGTAATCCAGGAAATGAGAAATATACCAGTTGGATTGTGCAGTATACGGTTGAAGACAAAGACCCGGTTACCGGGGAATGGAAAACATCTGGATGGCGTTATGATCCGGGTTCCGCTGATCCCAATGGCGCCACCAATGAGTCGGGTCAGCTCTTTGAGCTGATTTTTGATACCAATGGCAATTTGGTCAGAGTCTATGCGCCGACTGATCGAGCTAACCCTCAGGGGCCAACAGATCCAGCGGCTAATGGCACGCCGGATGATCCCTTTGATCACACAACCAATTGGGTAGATGTTACCGGGCAGACCGCATTGCAATGGATTATCGGTAAGTGGGATGATACTGATGGCAATAATATCATTGCCCCTGGAACCGATACTTTCACCCCGACAACGGGGGCAACGGATCCATTGGGTAATCCCCAGGCCGTCACTTTGGAAATT
>DQVN01000092.1 GCA_015661715.1 Sulfurivirga caldicuralii | reverse complement strand
GAAGACCTGGAAATGATTGAGGCCAAGGCCAAAGCCTCGAAAGTGGGGGTTGTGGTCGGGGGCGGTTTGCTCGGTCTTGAAGCGGCCAAAGCCCTGGCTGACCTGGGCCTACAGACCCATGTGGTGGAGTTCGCTCCCCGCCTGATGCCGGTGCAGCTGGATGATGCCGGAGCAGCATTGCTGAAACGCAAAATTGAAAAACTGGGTGTGTTTGTGCATACCAGCAAAAATACCCGCCTGATTACCGATGGCGACCAGTGCCGCAACAAAATGGTCTTTGCCGACGGCGAAGAGTTGGAAACAGATATTGTGCTGTTTTCCACCGGCATTCGCCCTCGTGACGATCTAGCCAAAAAAATCGGTCTGAAATTAGGTCCCAAAGGGGGCATTGTCGTCAATGACATGCTGCTGACCTCCGACCCGTCCATCTGGGCCATCGGCGAGTGCGCCCTGCATGATGGCACCATCTACGGCCTGGTGGCGCCAGGTTATGCCATGGCCCAAGCCGTGGTGCATCAGTTGCAGGGGATCACATCCACCTTCACCGGTGCGGACATGTCCACCAAACTCAAGCTGATGGGCGTGGATGTGGGTTCCATCGGCGACCCCCATGGCATGACCCCCGGCGCGCACACCTATGTCTATCAGAATGAGCCGGAAGAGATTTACAAAAAGATTGTCGTCTCTGAAGACAAGAAGAAACTTTTGGGCGCCGTATTGGTTGGTGATGCCTCCGATTACGGCAACCTGTTGCAACTCTACCTCAACGATATGGAACTGCCGGAACACCCGGATGATCTGATTCTGCCCCAGCGCAGCGGTAGCAGCAGCAATCTGTTCGGCCCTGCCGCGCTGCCAGACAGTGCGCAGGTTTGCTCCTGTTATGATGTCAGCAAGGCCGATATTATCCAGGCCATTGATGACGGTGCCACCACCCTGGCGGATGTCAAAGCGGTTACCCAGGCTTGTACCGGCTGCGGCGGCTGTACCCAACTGGTCGGCGACATCGTTAACTATGAACTGGAACAGCGGGGCGTCGAGGTCAAAAAAGACATCTGCGAACACTTCCCCTATTCCCGTCAGGAGCTGTTCCATATCATCAAGGTGGAAGGTATCAAGACCTTCGACGAACTGCTGGCCAAGAAGGGACAGGGCCATGGTTGTGATATCTGTAAGCCAGCGGTGGCCTCCATCTTTGCCGACATCTACAACAGCTTCGCCATGGAGGAGGACAAAATCGGCCTGCAGGACACCAACGACCGCTTCCTGGGCAACCTGCAAAAGGATGGCACCTACTCCGTCATCCCTCGCGTACCGGGTGGTGTCATCACTCCAGACAAACTGATCGCCATTGGTCAGGTGGCCAAAAAATACAACCTGTACACCAAGATCAACGGCGGCCAACGCATCGTCATGTTCGGCGCCCAGCTCAATGATCTGCCCGCCATCTGGGAAGAGCTGCTGGCTGCCGGCTTCGAGTCCGGCCAGGCGTATGCCAAGTCCCTGCGCACGGTCAAGTCTTGCGTGGGCTCCACCTGGTGCCGCTACGGTGTTGACGACTCCATCAGCATGGCCATCAAACTGGAGCACCGCTATAAAGGCCTGCGCGCACCCCACAAGATCAAGATGGGTGTCTCCGGCTGTACCCGGGAATGTGCCGAGGCCCAGGCCAAGGATGTGGGTGTCATCGCCACCGAAAACGGCTGGAACCTGTATGTCTGCGGCAACGGTGGTATGAAGCCGCGCCATGCGGATCTATTCGCCACCGATCTGGATGAAGAAACCCTGTTCAAATATATTGACCGCTTCCTGATGTTCTATATCCAGACCGCTGATCGCCTGCAGCGTACCGCCCGCTGGTTGGAGAACCTGGAAGGTGGACTGGACTACCTTAAGGATGTGGTCATCCACGACAGCCTGGGCATCTGTGATGAGCTGGAGCGGCAGATGCAGTTTATCCGCGATACCTACAAGGATGACTGGTATGAAGCGGTACACAACCCGGAAGTACGCGAGAAGTTCCGCATGTTTGTCAACTCCGATGAGCGTGACCCCAATGTGGTCTTTGTCAAGGAGGAATTAACCGGTATGTACCGGCCAGCTACGACGGAAGAAAAGCTTCAGGGCATTGGTGTAGAAATTCGTCCCAATGCGTAACTAGCCGTCAGGGACTCGCTGCATGCGCGATCCATGACCGGCCTACTGAAAGTGGGCCGGTCATGTTAACCCAACCATTTTGCCGCTTGCGCCTCAGCGGGAAAAGTCCGCACATGTACAGCACCTGCCCTACAACCATACACAGAATAGATAAGAGAGGATGTAACCATGGCTTTTGTTAAAGTCTGTGAAAAAAAAGATCTGATTCAGGATGCGGGCATCGCCGCCAAAGTGGGCGATGTGCAAATCGCCCTGTTCTATATCGATGACCAGGTATATGCCGTGGGTAACCATGACCCAGCCTCCGGTGCCAATGTGATTTTCCGGGGCATCTGTGGTGACCTCAATGGTGAACTGATGGTCGCCTCGCCTCTATACAAAGATCACTACAGCCTGATCACCGGTCAGCATCTGGATGGCAAAGACCTGTCCATCCCGGTGTATGCAGCCAAAATAGAAGGCGAGGATGTGCTGGTGGATGTGGCCTCTTCCAGCACGGTTGCCGCCTGAAACTTTGCAATCCCATCTAAAATTGAACTTTGTTCTTCTACAGGGACATTACGGTTTGTTCTTTTCAGACTTCAGCGATCGGATATAACACACCATGAAGCAGATCATCAAAACCACCTGTCCCTACTGCGGCGTTGGCTGCGGCATGGACATTACCGTAGACCACCACTTAGGTGAGATCGCTGTAGCCGTACAAGGCGATGCGCAGCATCCGGCCAACTTTGGTCGGCTGTGCGTCAAAGGCGCCAGCGCCGGTGAAACCATCGACTTCAACGGCCGCCTACTATCTCCCAAGGTCAATGGAGACTATACCGATATCGACACCGCCTTGAACCGGGTGGCCCGCCGTTTCATCGAGACCATCGACCAATACGGCCCTGATAGTGTGGCCTTTTATGTCTCCGGCCAACTGCTGACCGAAGACTACTATGTGGCCAATAAGCTGATGAAAGGATTTATCGGCTCGGCCAATATCGACACCAACTCCCGGCTGTGCATGTCCTCTGCCGTAGCTGGCTACAAGCGCGCCTTTGGCACAGATACCGTCCCCTGTAGTTATACTGATCTGGAAGAAGCCGATCTGGTTGTGTTGGTGGGCTCCAATACCGCCTGGGCACATCCCATTGTCTATCAACGCATCGCCCAAGCGAAGAAAAATCGCCCGCAGATGAAGGTAGTAGTCATTGATCCCCGACGTACTGCCACCTGCGACCTGGCAGATCTGCATCTACCCATCGCGCCTGGCATGGATGCGCTGCTGTTCAATGGGCTGCTGGTCGCCCTGGCTGATGCCGACAAGCTGGACACCGCCTTTATCGCCGCCCATACGGAAGGCTTCGATGCGGCCCTCACCGCCGCCCGAGAAAGCGCCGGTGACTTGAGCGCCACCGCCCGAGCCTGCGGCCTGGAAGAAACCGACCTGCGCACCTTCTACCAATGGGTGATCGATACTGAGCGTACCGTCACCCTTTACTCCCAGGGCATCAACCAGTCCACCAGCGGCGTGGACAAATCCAATGCCATTATCAATACCCACCTGGCCTGCGGACGCATCGGCAAAACCGGTGCCGGCCCCTTCTCCATCACTGGACAACCTAATGCCATGGGGGGCCGGGAAGTGGGCGGACTGGCCAATATGCTGGCGGCGCACATGGACTTTGACGAAGCCAGCATTGATCGGGTGCAACGCTTCTGGAACAGCCCCACCATTGCCCGTCAGCCCGGCAAAAAAGCAGTGGAGATGTTCCAGGCGCTGCATACGGGTGAGATCAAAGCCATCTGGATCATGAACACCAACCCGGTGGATTCCATGCCCGATGCCGATTTTGTGCGCCAGGCACTGAGAAAGGCCGAATTCGTCGTCGTCTCGGACTGCATGGAGTATACCGATACGACCATATGCGCCCATGTGGTGCTGCCTGCCCTCACTTGGGGTGAAACCGATGGCATGGTCACCAACTCTGACCGCACCATCAGCCGCCAGCGTAAGTTCATGGATGGGCCGGAAAATGCCCGTCCCGACTGGTGGTGGATCTGTCAAGTGGCGCGGCGCATGGGCTTCGGCGGCTTCGATTATGACGCCCCTTGGCAAATCTTCAAGGAGTTTGCCGCCCAAACCTGTTTTGAAAACAACGGCAACCGCGATCTGCTAATCCACCTGCCAGATGACTTTGACCAGAGGGCTTATGATGCCTGGCAGCCCAAACCCTGGCCGATCACCCCGGATCGGCCGCAAGGCACAGCGCGCATGTTTAGCGATGGGCACTTTTTCACCCCGAACAAAAAAGCGCGCTTTATCGCCATTGAGCCCCGCCCACCGCAAAATCAGCCCAGCAGCGCTTATCCTTTCCGGCTGAATACGGGGCGGCTGCGGGATCAGTGGCACACCATGACCCGCACCGGCAAGACACCACGGCTGTTCAATCACCGCGGTGAGCCTTTCGTCACCATTCATCCTCAGGACGCAGAAGGGCTGCAAACCGGCGAGCTGGTACGGGTTTTCAATGATCGGGGCCACATCCTGGTGCGGGCGGAAATCAGCGATACCGTTCAGCCGGGGCAACTGTTCGTGCCCATGCACTGGACGGAACAGTTTGCCAGTAACCCGCGCGTGGATAAGCTGGTGCCTCCCTATACAGACCCCATCTCCGGCCAGCCGGAACTCAAACACGCCGTGGTCAACTTTGCCCGCTGGGAGGCACAACAATATGGCTTTATCCTCTCCCGGGAAGCAGTAGATGTATCAAACTTCGGCTACTGGGCCAAAATCGTCGGCAAACACTTCGTGCGCTATGAGGTGGCCAATCGGGAAGCGGCCGATTTTGATGCCTTGCTGGCGCAACTGGCACCAGAGAATGGAGAACTCATCGAGCTGCGGGATCCAGCCAATCAGCTCTACCGGGCCGCCTGGTTGGTCAACGGCCGCTTAAGTCGCGTGCTGTTTTTGGGGCCAAAGCCCGATCTGCCTACCCGCCAATGGCTGGGTGAGCGTTTTGCCGATTTGACCCTGGATGATGCTAGCCGCCGCAGCCTGCTGGCCGGCCAGGCCTCCGGCGCCAAGGATGTGGGGCCGATCATCTGCAGCTGCTTCGGTGTCGGTCTCAACACCATTGTTGAAGCCATCCACACGCAAAAGCTCACCACGGTTGACGCCATCGGCAAGGCCCTGCGCGCTGGCACCAACTGCGGCTCCTGTATTCCTGAGCTGACCGATATCCTAAAACGGGAAAATCCGTCTTAAATCAAACACATTTTGGATATGGTAATTCACTATCAAACAGGACCTATATTTTACCGATATCACTAGCAAGCGTGTTCTTTAACATATTGATAATCAAGGGATAAAGGTCTTGATTCCGATGGTTGAAGCGCCAGCATATTTCGGCCATATAAAGATGGAAGTTTTTGCGGGGAATGCCGCACAAGGGATAGAGCCAATTTTTGGCATAACGCCAGAAGCCTTTGATGCCATTGATAGGGTCTCGTCCCTTGGGTCGCCCACCTTCCTTGCGCACCACCACATGTTCGCCTCGCAGCCCCAGAGCGGCATAAGCCTGATCGTCATCAGTATAGTTGAGACCAGTTTCGTATGCTCACCAATCAGATCCAGTAATGTGCCATATTTTCGCCCTGACACCGGAAACACCTTCACTCGCCCATTGCGCTTTAGGATGCCAAATACAATCCCCTTACCTGCCGCGCCCCCACCACGCTTGCCATTACGACGCCCACCAATCATGGTCTCATCGCACTCTATGGCACCTTCAAAAGGCTCGCCCATGCCTTCCTCCAGCATGCAGCAAGCACGAATGATTCGGTAGAACCGCTCATGCTACGACTGCTTGCCGTAATCCGAAAGCGAAGCCGGTAAGCCGGAACGCCCAGGGCAAACATTTCCGCAAGACGGCGTTTTATCGTATCTGAAAGGCGTGACATCTCCCACGCCGTCTTCAGCCGAAACCGCGCACGGCAATGACGGCAGCGAAATCGACCATCGTCAAGCACCCAATAATGATTACCGCCACACTCAGAACACTTCTTTCGCATAACCAAATCCTACTGGATTTGATCCAGATTGGTAGAGAATTACCTTTCATAAAGACCGCCTTATTCTTGGTTATTTTCAGCGCAGGCAAACCAGCCTGCGCCATCCAAATTAATGATGACCTTCTTCTAGTGAGTGACCATGATTCAGGTCAAAAGGCGTGGGTTTTTGCGGACCTGTAAAAGGCAATGCTTGGATATAGGTGACCAGTTTCCAGATCTGCTCATCACTGAGTTGGTGTTTGAACGCGGGCATGGCGCCACGGCCATGTTGGATTTTCCAGAAAAAGTCACCATCCGGATGCTGTCCTGCCATGGCTCGCAGGTTTGCCGGCGGCTTAGGCAGTGAAGCCGCCACAGGGCCATCGCCTTCGCCGAAGGGACCATGACATTGGGCACAGTTCATCTGAAACAGGCGACGGCCTGCCTGAATAGTGTCCTTGGTTTTAGGGAAAGGATTTTTCAGTGTCTGGGCTTCGGGCGGCGCCTGCCAATGGTCGTCACCGTGACCGCCCTGGTGTTCCCCACCAGCTTGTGCCATGCCCAACCATGCAGTACAGCAGGCAATGCTCAGCAATTTGATCGGTAATGGACTATTCATTGTCATGTTCTCCTGTCATGGGGTTAAAACCAGATCCGTACGCCAGCCACCCAAACGGTATCACCGCTTTCTTCTCCGGCGCTACGCAGATAATCCGCAGTTTTTCCATAACTTTGTGACCATTGCACCCCAATATAAGGGGCGAACTCCCGTTTGATTTCATAGCGCAGACGCAAGCCGGCAGACAGCGTGGAGAGCCCGCCGCCAATACCCATTTCCGGGATATCGTCGCTATATGCGCTGAACTCGATTTCAGGTGTCAGGATGAGAAACTGGGTGAAAAGGGCTTCATATTCAAAGCCGGCACGCACGCCCAGCGTGCCGTCTTCACCAATGAGCAGATGAGCCTGGCTTTCAAAATAGTAAGGCGCCAGACCATTGAACCCCAGAACTCCCCAGTTATAAGATGCACCAGGTTGCTCATCGCGTGCCAAACCCACTTGAATATCCCAAAACGGCGCTATGGGATGGCTATAAGTGAGCATATTTTCTGAAGCGGTCTCTCCCTGCTCACTTTCTCCTTCACTGTACAGCCACAGCTTGTGCCAGTCCGTCCCCGCCCACATCTGTATTTCCCACATACGGGTATTGTCGTCATTGTTCGCCACTTCCAATTTATCTGCGACGAATTTGACCAGAAAGGGGTCGGCACTCTTGCCAGCGTGCACATGAAATGTGGTAATCAGCCCAAGACTCAGCAGGGCAGTTTGAAGCATGGTTTTGTTTTTCATCGTGACCCCTCCTTTAAGCTTTCTGGGTTTCAACAACAGTGACTTCACGGAACATACCCCCCATGTGGTAAAGCAGATGACAGTGAAAAACCCAGCGCCCCGGTGCATCTACCATTACGCGCATGCTCAGTTTTGCCCCAGGCTGCACAATAACCGTATGTTTGCGCGGGATATGATTTTCATCGCCTGTTTCCAGATCCGACCACATCCCATGCAAGTGCATGGGGTGATTCATCATGGTGTTGTTAATAAAGGTCACCCGCAGACGCTCCCCGTAATAAAAAATCAAGGGATCCGCTTCCTCGTATGGAATGCCATTTATAGACCACATATAGCGTTCCATATTGCCTGTCAAATGCAGAATGATCTCACGGGTGGGTTTAGGCCAATGGGCCGTGGGATAGTAGTTTTTCAGATCGGCATAGGTGAGCACCCGGCGTCCATTGTTGCGTAGCCCAACGCCGGGATCATCCAAACGGTATTGTGGACTCTCCACCCACATGGTTGTATGCGGCCCTTTTTTGATCGGCAGGGGCGTAACCGGCAGATTGGGATTCATATCCATGGGGATAACGGCTTCCTCCATGCCATGCCGCCTGCGACCACCGTGCTGCATACCACCACCGTGCTGCATACCACCACCGTGTTGCATACCACCACCGTGTTGCATACCACCACCGT
>DQVN01000099.1 GCA_015661715.1 Sulfurivirga caldicuralii | reverse complement strand
GTATTGAAAAAATCAATGAAGAAAAGCTCCGTAGTGAACTCAATGCCGGCAAGATCGTTGTGGTGGCGGGCTTTCAGGGGGTGACGCTGAATAATGAGATCACCACGCTGGGGCGGGGGGGATCGGATACCACGGCTGTGGCCCTGGCCGCTGCCTTGGGGGCCGATGAGTGTCAGATCTACACGGATGTGGACGGGGTCTATACTACGGATCCGCGGGTGGTGCCCCAGGCCCGGCGCCTGGAGATGATCACCTATGACGAGATGTTGGAGCTGGCCAGTCTGGGGGCGAAAGTGCTGCAGATTCGCTCGGTGGAGTTCGCCAGCAAATACCGCGTGCCTCTACGTGTGCTCAGCTCAATGAAAGAGGGCGGCGGCACCCTGATTACTTCTGAGGATAAGGTCATGGAAAAACCACTGATTTCAGGTATTGCGTTTAACCGGGATGAAGCCAAACTGATGATCCTGGGGGTGCCGGATCGTCCGGGTGTGGCCTATCAGATTGTCGGGCCCATTTCTGATGCCAATATTGATATTGATATGATTATCCAGAACCAGGGGGTGGACGGCACCACAGACTTTACCTTTACCGTGCACCGTAATGACTGTCCGGCGGCCTTGGATATCCTCAAGGCCCAGGCGGAAAGGCTGGGCGCGCGGGAGGTGTTGGCCGATGACGGGATTGTCAAGGTCTCTTTGGTGGGTATTGGTATGAAATCCCATGCGGGGATTGCGGCGCGGATGTTCGAGGTGCTGGCGGAAAAAGGCATCAATATTCAGATGATCGGCACCACCGAAATCAAGATCTCGGTCATTATTGATGAGGAACACCTGGAGACGGCCGTGCAGGCCCTGCACGATGCCTTTGAGTTGGAGCGTTGATGGCTTATGGGCACACCCTTTGACGGCGGGTTGCTGATCAAAACCTATGGCTGCCAGATGAACGAGTATGACTCGGAGAAAATGGCGGCTTTGCTGAAGAACGCTTTTGGTCTTGAGCCGGTGGAGAAGGCGGAAGAGGCCGATGTACTGCTGCTCAATACCTGCTCAGTGCGCGAGAAGGCGCAGGAGAAGGTGTTTGATGAGCTGGGCAAGTGGAAGGCGTGGAAGGCGGCCAAACCTAACCGCATCATTGGGGTCGGCGGTTGTGTAGCGTCCCAGGAAGGGGAGATGATCCGCCAACGGGCGCCGTTTGTGGATGTGATCTTTGGCCCCCAGACGCTGCACCGCCTGCCGCAGATGATCCGGGAAGCGTTGAGCGTGCGTCAGCAGGGGGCACGGAAGGCGGTGGTAATCGATATCTCTTTTCCGGAAATTGAAAAATTTGACCACCTGCCTAAGCCTGAAGCCAGCTCGGTGAGCGCTTATGTCTCCATTATGGAAGGGTGCTCCAAATACTGTACCTTCTGCGTGGTGCCCTATACCCGCGGCGAGGAGGTGAGCCGTCCCTTCGATGATGTGATGGCGGAAGTGCAGCAACTGGCGGCGCAAGGGGTACGTGAGATCAACCTGCTGGGGCAGAATGTCAACGCCTATCGGGGTGATATGGCCGATGGAGAGGTGGCGGATTTGTCGGTGCTGATTCATGCTGTGGCGCAGGTGCCCGGCATTGATCGCATTCGCTTTACCACCTCTCATCCCAATGAGATGACGCCAGCGATTATCGACACCTTCGCCGAGGTGCCTGAGTTGGTCTCTCATCTGCACCTGCCCATACAGTCCGGCTCCGATCGTATTCTGGCGCTGATGAAGCGTAACCACATGGTCATTGAATACAAGGCCATTATCCGGCGGATTCGTCAGCACCGACCGGATCTGAGTCTCTCCGGTGATTTCATCGTCGGCTTCCCGGGAGAGACGGAAGACGATCACCTTAAGACCTTGCAGTTGATTGAAGAATTGCAATACGACCGTTCCTTCAGCTTTATCTACAGTCCTCGGCCGGGGACACCGGCGGCCAGTCTGCCGGATGATGTGCCCATGGCGGTGAAAAAGCGTCGTTTGCATGAGTTGCAGGCATTGCTCAATCGACAGACTCAGGCGTTCAGTGAGGCCATGGTGGGCACGATCCAGCGTGTGCTGGTGGAGCGTCCGTCGCGTAAGACGGCTGCTGAAATGGCGGGGCGGACTGAGAACAACCGGGTGGTCAATTTCCCAGGTTCGCCAGAGCTGATCGGTCAGTTCGTGGATGTGCGCATCACGGATGCCTTTACCAACTCCTTGCGCGGTGAAATCGTGGCCACGCCGGAGGCCGATCAGGTGTGCAGCCCGCAGTATTACGCCTTATGAGCAGTCATATTTTACATTCCGTTTCTTTCGAGCTGTCCCCTCACGATAATGAGCGTCTGCAAAACCTGGTGGGCTTCCACAGTGAACATTTGGAGCAGGTGGAGCTGCGCTTGGGGGTGGAGGTAAACCACCTGGGTTTTAAGTTCAGGATCACCGGTCTGGCAGAGCGCATCGTCAAGGCAGAGCAGGTGCTGCGGGATCTGTATGATCAGGCCGCGCGGGAAACCTTGGATCCGCGCAAAGTGCACCTGGCGCTACAGCAATATGGTTATGAGGATGCAGCGCCGGTGAGCGACTCGCAACGCATCCTCAAAACCCGGCGCAAGGTGATCAAAAGCCGTAATCCCAGCCAGGCGCAGTATCTTGACAATCTGCAGACCTATCCGGTCAACTTTGGCGTCGGCCCGGCGGGCACCGGCAAGACCTATCTGGCGGTGGCCGCGGCCGTGGAGGCGCTGGAACGGGAGCAGGTGCGTCGGATTGTGCTGACTCGTCCGGCGGTGGAGGCGGGTGAACGGCTGGGGTTTCTGCCCGGTGATTTGAGTCAGAAAGTGGATCCCTACCTGCGTCCGCTGTATGACGCCCTGTATGAAATGCTGGGCTTCGAGACGGTGGAGCGGTTGATTGAGAAGCATGTGATTGAGATTGCACCGCTGGCGTTTATGCGCGGGCGTACGCTGAATGAGGCGTTTATTATTCTGGATGAGGCGCAGAACACCACCGTGGAACAGATGAAGATGTTTCTGACCCGCATGGGTTTTGGCGCCAGCGCGGTGATCACCGGCGATATTACCCAGTGTGATCTGCCGCGGCAACAGCAGTCCGGCCTGCGCGATGTGCTGGAAGTGCTGGAAGGGGTGGAGGGTATCGGTTTCACTTTTTTTCAGGCCAAGGATGTGGTGCGTCACCCTCTGGTGCAGAAAATCGTCCGTGCCTATGATCGGGCGGAGCGTCGGCGTAAGGAGGCGCCATGATTGAGCTGCAGTGGGCCATTACGCCCCGATCCCTGCCCACGGCGCAGCACTGTCAAGCGTGGACCGAGGCGGTATTCGCCCGCACCGGCAGGACGGGGGATTTGACCCTGCGCATCGTTTCGCCGGAGGAGAGCCGGGCGCTGAATGCTCAATACCGCCATCGTGATGCGCCCACCAATGTGCTCTCCTTTCCCTTTGAGCTGCCTCAGGATATAGCCGATGCGCTGGGTGCTGTCTATCTGGGCGATCTGGTCATTTGTGCCCAAGTGGTGGAGCAGGAGGCGATCGATCAGCGCAAGCCTTTGCTGGCCCATTGGGCCCATATGGTGGTGCATGGGACCTTGCATCTGCTGGGCTATGATCACCTGACCGACACTCAGGCGAGGGAGATGGAAGGTCTGGAAATCGATATACTGGCTGATTTGGGTTTTGCCAACCCGTATCAAGAGATAGAGGACAAATGAGCGAAGAAGGGCAGAGTAGTTGGCTGGAAAAAGTAAAAAGTCTGTTCAATGATGGGCCGAAAAGTCGAGAGGAGTTGATCCAGCTTTTAAGAGAGGCGGTGGGTCGAGGTTTGATCGAAGCGGATGCGCAGCGCATGATTGAGCGGGTGTTGCATGTGACCGACCTGCGCGTGCGGGATGTGATGATTCCCCGCTCCAAAATGGATTTTGTCGATGATGACGATACGCTGGAGGCGATTTTGCACTGCATCGTTGAAGAAGGGCATTCCCGTTATCCTGTCCTGGGTAATGGCCGGGAGGAGGTGCTGGGAATCTTGATGACCAAGGATGTGTTGCGCGCTTTGGTCAATGGGGAACTCAACGAAAAAGACGATTTGCGCAAGCTCTACCGTACGCCGGTGTTTGTCCCTGAGAGTAAGCGGTTGAATGTGATTTTGCGTGAGTTCAAGACCGGTCGGACGCATCTGGCGCTGGTGGTGGATGAATACAAGGAACTGTCCGGGCTGGTCACCATTGAAGATGTGCTCGAAGAGATCGTGGGGGAAATTGAAGACGAATACGATGAAGAAGAAAAATATGTGCGTAAGCGCAAGGGATTCTACCTGGTGGATGCGCAGATGCCGCTGGAGGATTTCAACCGCTATTTCAAACAACAGTTGACCTGTGAAGAGGTGGAGACCATTGGCGGCTGTGTGGTAAAAGCGCTGGCTCATATTCCGCAGGAAGGCGAGGTGTTGGAGCTGGATGGAGTACAGCTCGAGGTGGTCAAGAGCGATGGGCGCAGGATCCGCGAGCTGAAATTGACTTTCCAGGATGAAGGTGAGGATGACACAGCGCCTGAGGCCCTGGAAGCCTGATTTCAGACGAGTCGGGAGAGCGCTTCTGGGGCTGTGGCGCCCCCGCTGGGTGCATATTCAGGCGGCAGGTTTGGGTGCGCTGGCGGTCTTTGCCTTCGCACCTTTTTCATTTGCCCCCTTGGCGCTGTTGTCCCTGAGCGGGCTTTTCTGGCTGTGGTACCGCAGTGAACGACCGGGTGATGCCTTCAAGGTGGGCTTCTGGTATGGGCTGGGGCTGTTTGGGGTGGGGGCCAGTTGGCTGTTCTCCAGCATCTATGTGTATGGTGGCGCGCCGCTGCCATTGGCTCTATTGGCGGTTGTCGCCTGGGTTATCTACCTGAGCCTGTTTCCGGCGCTGGCCGGTTGGTTGGCTAAGCGTTTCACCCACCCGGGTTCGGTTTGGGGGCTGTTGATCATTTATCCGGCCGCCTGGGTGGCCGGGGAATATCTGCGTGGCCATCTCCTGGGGGGGTATCCGGTGCTCAATCTGGGCACCAGCCATATTCTCACCTGGTTGGATGGTTATGCGCCGCTGTTGGGTGTTTATGGGGTCGGTTGGGCGCTGGCGCTGTCGGCTGCGGCCCTGGTATGGCTCATCGAGCGGGGTGCATGGATTGGCGCGCCCTTGGTGTTTGCCGCCGTCTGGCTGGCAGGCGGTAGCCTGTCGGATGTTCGCTGGACAACACCACACGGTCAGCCGGTGGATATGGCCTTGTTGCAGGGCAATATTCCTCAGGAGGAAAAGTGGCAGCCGGAAAAATTTTATTCTCAACTGCAAACCTATGTGCGCATGACCAAACAGAATCTGGGTGCGGATGTGATTGTCTGGCCGGAGACAGCCGTGCCCGGCTTTTTTGACCTGGTGGAAAAGGGGGCGCTGAAAACCTTTATCCGTGATGCGCAAATTCTGAAGAAAGATATCCTCATCGGCACCATCTGGCGGGAGGCGGATCAACGTTACCACAACGCGCTGGTCAATATTGGCCAAAACCCTTATGGGGTGTATAAAAAGTATCATCTGGTGCTCATAGGGGAGTACTATCCCTTCGCTGAGGTCTTGGCGCCGTTGTTTACGTGGTTGAACATTCCTTTTGATCAGTTCTCTCCAGGGCCTTTCCCACCCGAACCCATGCGTCTGGGGCGCTATCATGCGGGTATGGCCATCTGTTTTGAAACCCAGTTTGGGGAAGAGCTCCGTTACCAGCTGCCCAAAGCAAACTACTTTATCACCGTCAGCAATGACGCCTGGTTTGCCCATACGCTGGAACCGGCGCAAGCGCTGCAAGAGGTTCAGATGCGCGCCAAAGCGTTGGGGCGTCCCTTTGCCCGGGCGACCAATACCGGCTATACGGCGTTGATCGATGTGGATGGGCGGATTATCGAACAGCTACCGGCCTATGCGCCCGGCGTGTTAAGGGCCAATCTTCAGCCCTATACCGGGCTGACGCCTTTTGCCCGCTGGGGTGAGTTGCCGCTACTGTTTTTATTGGGCAGCGTGTTTGGCTTTGTTCTGGCCCTGCGCTATCTGCGTCGACGCTGATGCCGCTACAGGCACTGGCGTAAGGCATCGGCAAGGACGGCATCGGATAAGACCACCGGATTGCCCAGCATGGAGCCCGCCCGGCAGGTGGCGATGACCTGTTCGATAACTTCCTCGTTCAGCCCGTAGCGGGCAAGGCTGCCAGGGCCGTAGTCTTGTGACAGGGTGTGGAGCTTTTGCTGCAGGCTGGCAAGCGCAGCGGCCTCATCCAGGGCTGAATCTTGCATCAACAGACGCCCCACCTGGGCGTATTTGTGCAAAGTATGCTGGGCCTGGGGCGTATTTTCCTGCTGTAAGGCGGTGATATTGGCCGCGGTGATCGGGGCAAGCAAGGCGGCGCAGACCATGCCGTGGGGCGCTTTGCAGTAGGCGCCGACGGGGCCGGCCAGTCCATGCACTGCGCCCAATCCGGCATTGGCCAGGGTAATGCCGGATAGGGTGGCAGACAGCATCAGCCGACCATAGGCGTCCTGACGGATGGTCTCCTGGGGGCTGTGCGTCTCCGCCAGCGCCTGATGCCACAGTTGCATGCCCTGCCAGGCTAAGGCATCGGTGAGGGGATTGGCCTTACGGGTGACATAGGATTCCAGCAGTTGGGTAAAGGCGTCCATGGCGGTAGCATAGCGCACCGCTTCCGGCAGGCTGGGCAGAAAGGCGGGATCCAGCCACGCCTCTTTGGCCACCAGGGTTTCGTGGCGAAAGGATTTTTTGAATTGCCCCAATTGACTGAGCACGGCGTTTTTGGTGGTCTCGGAACCCGTGCCTGCAGTGGTGGGTACCGCCAGCCAGGGGAGCGCATCGCCCGGATAAGGCTTGCCAGCGCCTACGCCTTCCAGATAATCCATCACGCTGGTGCGGCTGGGCAGCAACCCGGCCACCGCTTTGGCCGTATCCAGCGCAGAGCCGCCGCCTATGCCGATCACCCAATCAATGTCAGCCGGGGCACGGGCTACAATGTTGTCCACCTGTTGCGGTGAAGGCTCACCGGAAACCGGTTCAATGTATAAGGGGTCCCCCTGATTTTTTACATCGGCGAAAAATGCCTGGCCAAAATCACTGTGAAATACCTGCTTTGAGACGATAAACAGGGGGTTTTGCGCGATTTGGGCCACATAATCGGCTAATTGGTGGCGAATGCCCCAGCCAAAGCGGATTTTGGGCAGGGCGGCAATGTCGAACGGGGTAATACGGTCGGGTCGATGGGGTATAAACTGGAACATGGCATTCCTCACGAGGCGTTTTTCTCGGCCAGTCGGGCCCGCATGGCGGCGAGAAATTCACGCCCGCGGGCCTTTTCCTTTTCGGCATCCTGCGCGCTGTCAGCTTTACCTTCCCATTCGATATGTTCAGCGGGCAGCTCGTGCAGAAACCGGCTGGGTTCAGTGGTGATCTCTTCGCCATGGCGCCGCCGTTTGCGCGCATAGGTCAAGGTCAGGCTACGCTGGGCGCGGGTGATGCCCACATAGGCCAGACGGCGTTCTTCCTCCAGCCCGGGGGATTCGAGGTTTTCCCGATGGGGGAGGATCTCTTCTTCCATGCCGATGAGATATACATGGGGAAATTCCAGCCCCTTGGCGGCATGCAGGGTCATGAGACTGACGGCATTTTGCGCTTTGTCATTACGCTGGCGGTCGAGAATGTCCATCAGGCTCATGTGGGCAATAATTTGCGCCAGGGAGAGGGTTTCCTGATCCTCGTCCCAGGCTTTGTGGACGAGGCGCTCCAACCACAGCACCAGTTCGCGTACATTGGCTATGCGCCGCTCCGCCACCGTGGGGTTGGTGGCGGTTTCCTCCAACCAGTTGTCATATTCCAGCGTTTCCAGCAGCTCGCGCACAAAGGTGACCACCGCTTCGCCGCGCAGGTGCTCGGCGTCGCGAATCCAGGCAAACAGTTGCTCACCGAAGGTGCGCACCCGCTGGTAGCGGCGTTCGTCCAGCGCAGTGGATAGACCTATTTCGGTGGTGGCATAGGCCAGGCTGATGCCGCGGCTCTGGGCGTAGTGCCCAAGCTTTTCCAAGGTGCTGGCGCCGATTTCTCGGCGAGGGGTATTGACGATACGCAGAAATGCGGTGTCATCATCGGGGTTGACGAGCAGGCGCAGGTAGGCCAGCACATCTTTGATTTCGGCACGGTCAAAAAAGCTCTGGCCGCCGGAGAGGACATAGGGGATATTCTGCTCGCGCAGGGCGCGTTCGATCAGGCGAG
>DQVN01000104.1 GCA_015661715.1 Sulfurivirga caldicuralii | reverse complement strand
GCCTTTGCCGGTCACTGTGGCTTTGATGTCTCTCTGGATCCTTTGGGGCCGCGGCCGATGGCGGCGCTGTTTGCCGAGGAGCCGGGCGCGGTGCTTCAGGTGCCGGCCGGTGAGATCAAGGCCGTTGAAAAGGTTCTGCATCAACATGGTTTGGCCGATTGCAGCCATTGGCTGGGCGAGCCGCGCACCGATGGCCGGCTGATCTTCCGTCGTGAGGGGCTGGTATGGCAGGAAGGCGATCTGATCCAGTGGCGCAAGCTGTGGTCCAGTACCACCCTGGCGATGCAGAAACTGCGTGACAACGTGGAAGTGGTTGAACAGGCCGAAGCCTTGTTGACAGCACCGGCCGAACAAACGGCGCTGGTGGCCAAGCCCAGTTTCGATATTGAGGAGAATGTGGCCGCCCCTTTCATCAATCTGGGCGCAGCACCGAAAGTTGCCATTCTCCGTGAGCAGGGGGTCAATGGCCAGCAGGAAATGGCGGCCGCCTTTACCCTGGCCGGGTTTGCTGCCGTTGATGTCCATATGGAGGATATTTTGCGTGGGCAGGTGGACTTGGCTGAATTCAAAGGGTTGGTTGCCTGTGGCGGTTTCTCCTATGGGGATGTGTTGGGAGCAGGCCGGGGTTGGGCCAGCTCTATCCTGTTCAATAGCCGGGCGCGGGATGCATTTGAGTCCTTTTTCCATCGGGATGACACCTTCAGTTTAGGGGTATGCAATGGATGTCAAATGCTGGCGCAACTGAAAGCGTTGATCCCGGGGGCTGAACACTGGCCCCGTTTTGTGCGCAACCGCTGCGAGCAGTTCGAGGCCCGTTTGTCCCTGGTGGAAATTGTCGATTCGCCCTCTATTCTGTTGCAGGGTATGGCAGGCTCTGTGATTCCCGTTGCGGTCGCCCATGGGGAAGGGCGGGTGGCCTTCAATGCGGAAACCGATGCAGCTCAGGCTTTACTGACGCTTCGCTATGTGGATGGCACAGGTCAGCCCACGGAAACCTATCCGCTGAATCCCAATGGTTCGCGGCAGGGGATGACCGGCTTTACCACCACAGATGGTCGGGTGACGATTATGATGCCCCACCCTGAGCGGGTTTTCCGTGCTGTGCAACACAGCTGGTGTCCGGATCACTGGGAGGAGCGGGCGCCTTGGCGGCGTTTATTTGAAAATGCCCGTAAATGGGTGGCATGACCTTTTGATCTGCCCATAAGAAAAAATGATATTTTGAGGCGGTATTTCGTTAGACTCTTTGGGAAAGAGTAGGTAAGATTTACCGCATATTTTTCATGTTATTAAAACAACGCCCAAAACGAAGGAGCGCTCAATGTCTTTAAACCGTCGTGAATTCATGCATGTGATGGGGATTGCTGCTGCCGCTGGCATGTTGCCTGGCGCAGCCAAGGCTATGTCCGGTAAGGGTGGGCAGGCTTCCTTGGATACGATGGAGGCGGCCTATAACCTGCCCATGAAAGGCAAGGTGCGGATTTTGCATATTACCGATACCCATGCTCAGCTCAAGCCAATCTATTTCCGTGAGCCCAATGTGAATCTGGGGGTTGGCCCATGGGAAGGCAAACTGCCCCATGTGGTGGGCCATCACTTGCTGAAACGTTTGGGTCTGAAAGAAGGCACACCGGAAGCCCATGCATTCACCTTTCTGAACTTCCAGGAAGCGGCTGAGCTTTACGGCAAGGTTGGCGGCTTTGCCCATTTGAAGACGCTACTGGATCGTTTGCGTGATCAGGCGGGCGGCAAGCAGAACACCATCACCATGGATGGCGGTGATCTGTGGCATGGTTCCGCAACTGCCCTGTGGACACGTGGCCAGGACATGGTGGAGGCGTCCAATTTGATTGGCCTGGATATCATGACCGGTCATTGGGAGTTTACCTATACCGAAGAAGAGGTTCTGCGCAACCTGAGCCAGTTCAAAGGCGAGTTCCTGGCGCAGAATATCCGCGTCAAGGAAGACGCCCTATTTGGTGATGCGTATCCTGAAATGGCCGCCAAATACGGCATTGGCCTGTACAGCGAAGACGAAGCGCGTCCGTTCAAGCCTTATACGGTCAAGGTCGTCAATGGCGAACGCATCGCCATCATCGGTCAGGCGTTCCCGCGTACGGCGAATGCGAACCCGCGTGCCAACTTCCCCGATTGGTCCTTTGGTCTGCGTGAAGACGAGCTGCGTGATCTGGTGGCGCAAATCCAGGAGAAGGAAAAGCCAGCTGCCATCATTATGATTTCCCACAATGGTATGGATGTGGATCACAAGATGGCCAGCCGGGTTCCAGGCATTGATGCCATCTTTGGCGGCCATACCCATGATGGTATTCCAACTACCATCAATGTAAAGCGTCCAGACGGGGGCATCTGCTATGTCACCAACGCGGGCTCGCAGGGCAAATTCGTTGGCGTGATGGATCTGGACATCAAAAATGGCAAGCTGGTGGGTGTGGATTATCACCTGCTGCCGGTATTCTCCAACATCCTGCCGGCGGACAAAACGGTTCAGGCGTTTATCGATAAGCTGTATGCCACCAAGTACGACAAGAACATCATTGAGTCGCGCAATCCTGAATATCACTACAATAAGGATCGCTTAGGCAAGACCTACGGCGAAATCCTTTCTGAAGTACTGGCCAAGGCGCCTCAGGTGCTGTATCGTCGCGGCAACTTCATCGGCACCTGGGATCAGATCTGTGTCAATGCGTTGCGTGAAGAGCATGATACTCAGATTGCCTTGTCTGCCGGGGTACGTTGGGGCACCTCTCTGTTGGCCGGAGATGACATCACCATGGAGCGGGTGATGGATCAGACATCCATGACCTACGGTGAAACCTATAAATCCGAAATGACCGGTGCGCAGATCAAGGATATGCTGGAAGGTATCGCTGAAAACCTGTTCCAGAAGGATCCCTATCTGCAGTCCGGTGGCGACATGGTGCGTGTAGGGGGTCTGGACTACACCATCGAGCCGGGGGCTGAGTTCGGCAAGCGTATCAGTAACATCATGCTGGATGATGGTACGGTGGTCGAGCCTGATAAGAAGTACACGGTTGCCGGATGGGCGCAGGTTGATACAGTGGGCGAAGGCCGCTTGATGTGGGATGTGGTAGCGGATTATTTACGCCGCCATAAGGGTGATCTGGACAAGCAGTTGGAAAAGATCAACCGTCCTGTCATCAAGGGTGTGAAAGGCAACCCAGGGATTGAGGCGTATGAAGGTAAGCTGATCTAATACGCTGTTTGTCATGTTGCCAAAAGCCCGACATTCTGTCGGGCTTTTGTTTTGAGCAAAAAGAAGAGGACTGCTTGTTGAGCATGGTAAGGAAGCGGGTATGAGTCAAGTGATCGAGTTGAAAGGGTCGGTCATGTCCTTCACGGTGTTGAAGGTGCATGGTGACGACATGGAGGCCATTCAGCAAACCTTGAAAAGTAAAGTGGATCAGGCCCCCGGTTTTTTTCAGAATGTGCCGGTGGTGATCGAGCCACATATAACCGGTTTGGCGCCCACATTTCTGGCTCAGTTGGTGGAGTTTTTACGCCAGTTGGGCATGATGCCCATTGGGGTGCGTACTGAAGATGAAGCTTTGCGCCAGCAGGCGGAATTTGCTGGATTGGCATTGTTCGGCCCGGATCGCCGTGAGCGTGCTGCGGAAAAAGAAGCGAAAAAACCCGCTGCTTCATCTCGAGCGCCAGTACCCGCTAAGGTAGTGCAGACGGTGCGCTCGGGACAGCAAGTCTATGGGCGTGGGCACGATTTGATTGTGCTGGGGAATGTAAACCCGGGTGCGGAGGTCTATGCCGATGGGCATATTCATATTTATGGCAGCCTGAAAGGACGGGCATTTGCCGGCGCTCAGGGCGCGCGGGAGAGTATGATTTTCGTCCACAAACTGGATGCAGAACTGGTCTGTATTGCGGGTTTGTACAAGCTTGCAGAAGATATTCCTGAGGCTATGAACGGGCATCCATGCCGTATCTGGCTGGAGCACGACCAGTTGAAATTTTCTAAAGTATAATCCGTGCATAGTGATGCAGTGCTGAAGCAAGGAGAAAGCAGGTGACAAAAGTCATTACAGTGACATCTGGGAAAGGCGGTGTTGGCAAGACCACGACAAGCGCCAGTTTTTCCGCCGGTCTGGCCGAGCGTGGCCATAAAACTGTGGTTATTGACTTTGATGTGGGCTTGCGCAATCTGGATCTGATTATGGGTTGTGAGCGCCGCGTTGTATATGATTTTGTCAATGTGGTTCAGGGAGAAGCCTCCCTGAAACAGGCGTTGATCAAAGATAAGCATGATGGCAACCTTTTTATCTTGGCCGCATCCCAAACCCGAGATAAGGATGCCTTGACCAAAGAGGGTGTAGGCCGGGTAATCGATGAGCTCAAAGAGATGGGTTTTGAGTATATTGTGTGTGACTCCCCGGCAGGCATTGAAAAGGGAGCGCAACTGGCCCTCTATTATGCCGATGAAGCCTTAGTCGTAACCAATCCAGAGGTCTCGTCCGTGCGGGACTCAGACCGCATCCTGGGTATTTTGCAATCCAAATCGCAAAAAGCGGAACAGGGCGAACAGGTCAAAGAGCATCTGGTTTTGACCCGCTATAACCCGGAACGGGTGGAAGCCGGTGAGATGATGGCGTGGAATGATATTGTGGATCTGTTGGGGGTCCCATTATTAGGGGTGGTGCCTGAGTCCGAAGATGTATTGAATGCGTCTAATGCGGGGATTCCTGTTATTCGTGAGAAAGGCTCCAATGCCGCAGCTGCCTATGAAGAT
>DQVN01000029.1 GCA_015661715.1 Sulfurivirga caldicuralii | reverse complement strand
GTCATACTCACCTCAACCCGGGTGCCGTCTTCGCGCTCGATCATCTGTTCATGCAGGGTGAGAATCTTCAGCCGACAGACGTCCCAGTCCACTGATGTTTTGGGGAAAAACCAGTGAAAGGGCTTGCCGCGCGCTTTTTCCAGACCGCAGCGCAACATGGCCGAAGCCGCCAGATTCATATACTGCACCTGTCGCTGGGCATCAAACCACAGCACGCCGGTTTGCATGCCATCTAAAAGATTATGGGCACAGGTCTCAGATAAGGTTTTGGCCATAGAATGCACCACAATAGAACATCTTGCCCATTATAGGCGCAAAACTTAGTCAATGGTTGGGCATTACCAGAGGAGGTTGCGGTGCGGTTTCCACCCGATCCGGGTGGGTAGAAGCAGGGAACGCAAACACATACATAATGGCGAACAAAATCAGAATCACCTGACGGGTCAACCCCGTGAAGCGTAAACCTGGATAACTGATGATGGCAAAACCCACGGCCGCCACCACCGCGCTCCAAGCCCCCAAAGTGGCCGCCAGCGCGGCAGCCAAGACACCCAGGGCCATGGCATAGTAATGCCAGGTAAAAGGCTGTCGCTGCTTGTTCATCCACAACTCCAAACGAAAAAGCCCCAGCTGAGCTGGGGCTTGGAATATGGTGGGTCGTGAAGGATTCGAACCTTCGACCAACTGGTTAAAAGCCAGCTGCTCTACCAACTGAGCTAACGACCCAAATCAATGATGCGGTATTATACGAATTCTTTTCGCGTACGCAACACCCACTACCTATTTTTTTACATAGACGGTTGGGTCAGGAATACCCGCCTGGTCAAACCCCTGTCGGCGCAGGCGGCAGCTATCGCACACCCCACACGCCCGCCCCTGCTCATCCGCCTGATAACAGGAGACGGTCAAGGCGTAATCCACCCCCAGCGCCACCCCGGTGCGGATAATCTCCGCCTTGGTCATATCAATCAATGGTGTGTGAATTTTGCACGGATGCCCTTCTACACCTGCCTTAGTGCCCAGATTGGCGGCTTGCTCAAAAGCTTGAATAAATGCCGGCCGACAGTCGGGATAACCGGAATAGTCCACCGCGTTGACGCCTATGAAAATATCCCGCGCGTTCAACACTTCCGCCAGGCCTACGGCAAAGGCGAGGAAAGTCATATTACGCGCCGGCACATAGGTGATGGGAATCGCTTCCCCCACTCCGTTGGTGGGCACAGACAGTCGTGCATCGGTCAATGCCGAACCGCCAATGGTGCCTAAGTCGATGCGCACCACCCGGTGGCTTACCGCACCCAAGGCGTGGGAAACCCGCGCCGCGGCCGCCAACTCCGCCCGATGCCGCTGACCATAGTCAAAGCTGAGCGTATGACAGGCATAACCCTGGGCCCGGGCCATGGCCAATACTGTGGCTGAATCCAAGCCACCGGAGAGCAGGACTACAGCCGGTTGATCAGCTTGTTTTGCCACGCCACTTCTCCAACAATGCCTGAGCGCGTTTTTTCAGCTTGTCGGGAGCATTTTGATCTTTGATCAACTGCTGCAGCCGGGCCCTAGCCTCTTTCCGTTGCCCCAGTTTGTACAGGGCTTCCGTACTGCGATACAAGCTGTCATAGTACTTACCACTTTTTGGATACGCTTTCACAACCCGCTCGAACCGCGCCAGGGCTGAGCGGAAATCCAACAGCACCATATAGGCCTCCCCTGCCCAGTAGGCGGCATTAGGCGCCAGGGAGGCATGGGGATAGCGTTGGATAAATGCATCGAACGCCTGGACAGCCTGTTGGTATTTGCCTTTGCGCAACAGGGCCATGGCCGCATCATAAGCCTGACGCTGCGCGGCCATATCGCCGGAAGTGGCGCCCCCCCGCGACGACGAAACACCTTGCGCAGACGATGCTGGATGAACGGTTGTCTCATCAGGGGTTGGCACGGTTTCATGCACAGGTGGCGAATTTTTGAGACGCGCTTCCAACGCCGCTACGCGCTCCTGCAACGCGATGATCTGCTGCTGGGTTTGCTGCTGTGTCTGGCGTAGACGAAACGTCAACCGGTCGATGCGATCCTGCATGGACTGGATCTCTTTCTGTTGCTCCGCCAGACGCTGGCTCAGCTGCAGCAACACCGGGTTTTCCAGCATGCGCTCCAGCCGACTTACGCGCTTTTCCAGCTCACTTGGACTGATTACTTCCACCGGCGCTGCCTGTAGCCACCCTGGCATCAGGCTGAGCACACCCACCACGATCAAAGAGGATCGAATCATTGCACAAATACCAGTTCAACCCGACGGTTCTTAGCCCATGCCGACTCATCATGTCCGTCAACGGCAGGGCGGGCCTCACCATAGCTGATCACCTGCATCCGCGCGGCATCCACGCCATAAAGCATCAAGACTTCCTTGACCGCTTTGGCCCGACGTTCACCCAGAGCCAGGTTGTACTCTGGCGAGCCACGCTCATCCGTATGGCCTTCCAGCCGCACCTGAATCTCCGGTTGAGCCAACAACTTCTGGGCATAATACTTCAGCACGTCCCGCCCCGCTTCCGACACCACATCGGAATCATAGTCAAAATAAACCACCGGTGGGTAATCCAATGCTGCCTGTTGATTATCATCAACTTGGCCACCCGCTACTTCATCGGCAGACAGGGCGCCGGCGCTCGCTTCCGGCAGCTGTTCAATTGGTATCACTTCCACCCCATGGCCAGCACGTTCATTCACCGGCAATCCACCTCGTTCTCCGGCCGCCTGTTCCGCCGCACTGACAGGCTCAACCGGGGCGGCAACCGGTTTGTCCGGGGTGCTGCTACATCCTGACAATACGCCAGACACCCCCAAGGCGAATACTGGGTAAATCCATTTTTTCATCCTGACCTCCTGTTAATATCGATACGGGCCCCAATCCGGTTCTTTCACATCCCCCCGCTGGACCTTGAGATACTGGGATGTGCCGCCCTCGGTAGACACGACAGCCAATTGGCCGCGGCCACCCCGCTGCATGGCATAGAGAATCATCTCGCCATTGGGGGCAAAGCTGGGCGATTCATCCAAAAAGGTGCGTGTCAGCACGCGAAAATCACCGTTTTGCAGATCCAGTAGTCCAATATGGTAACCTTGTCCGGGCGCGGCGGTCACCATGGCCAAATAGCGTCCATTCGGCGAGATAACGGGGTTCGCATTATAGGTGCCTTCAAAGGTCACCCGCTCCACTTCACCAGTCTCCAGGGATGCACGGAAAATCTGCGGCTGACCACGCCGGTCGGAAGTGAAATAGATAAACTTTCCATCAGGGGACCAGGCCGCTTCCGTCTCAATGGCCCAATGGCGGGTCAGACGGCGCAGTTGTTTCGTGCGCAGATCAAGGATATAAATGTCGGCACTACCGGCTTTGGACAAGGTCAACGCCAACTTTTTTCCATCGGGTGACCAGGCGGGGGCGCTGTTGATGCCAGGATAGGCCGCCACCCGTTGGCGCTTGGCCGTGCGCAAATCCTGAATATAGACCTCCGAGCGTCCATTCTCAAAGGAAACATAGGCCAGTTTATTGCCATCCGGCGACCAGGCCGGCGACATGATTGGCTCATAGGAGCGCAATACGGGACGCTCGTTATAGCCGTCGGAATCCGCCACATTGAGGCTGTAACGGGTTTTACCGCCTCGCTGCTCCACCAACACATAAGCAACCCGGGTATCGAAAGCGCCCGGCACCCCGGTCAGTGCTTCATACATACGGTCGGCAATCTGATGGGCGACTCGGCGCATGGCCCGGCGGGTGACACCATCCCAAACATGGGCAAACATCACCTGTCGACGCAACAGATCCACTAATGTGGCCTGAACCCGCCAGGTGCCATCCCCATTTTTCCGAATATCGCCCAGCAGCAGCACATCGGAACCGGTATCCACCCAGCGCTCATAATGGATATCAGCCACCGTCAATGGCAGCTCAGGCAGACGCTCCACCGGCAACGCCTTGAAGCGGCCACTGCGGCGCAAATCAAAAGCGACAATCTGACTGATCTTCTGGGGCGCGCGTGCCTCACCGGCAAACGGGGCGATGGCCACCGGTGTGGCTGTCGCTTCCGCCTCATTGATTTCAATGGTCAGCACCGCCTGGGCCTGCAGGCTAACTAATAGCAAAAACAGCCCTGCTAAAAACGGTTTCATAAACACCCTCTTACGGCTTAAAGACAAATCGTATAGTTGGTTCAAACAGGCTCTTATCCGGTGGCGGCGGCAGCTTACGCGTACGATAGACCGCCCGCTCCGCCGCCACTTTGAACTGCTCATTGGCGTACGCATTACAGTTGAGCACCTGTACCGACAGTATGCGCCCATCCTTCGCCTGCGTAATCTGCAGATCACACTGGGCGCGGGGATCAATCTTAGCCGGCGTGCGCCAGTTCTCTTTCACCTTGGCCGCGATCTGATTGATATAAAGTGTCTTAAGCGCTTGCAGACGTTGCTGACGAATAGCCGCTTGGCGGCGCTGCTCCTCTTCCAACAACTGACGGCGCAGACGGGCCGCCTGTTCTTCCCGTTCTTTTTTCAAACGCGCCTGCCGTGCGGCCTCTTCCAGACGTTTTTTCTCTTCCGCTTTGCGCTTGAGCTCCGCCTCCAGCTGACGTTTTTTCTTTTCTGCCAGTTGTTGCTGACGCTTCAGCTCAGCTGCCTTGCGCTCAGCTTCCTGTTTTTTGCGCGCCGCTTCCTCCGCCGCTTTACGCAGGGCTTCCGCCTTCTTCTTTTCCGCCAACAGGCGCTGACGCTCAGCCGCCTGCTGGCGCTTAAGTTTCTCGGCTTCACGCCGCGCCGCCTCGGCCTGTTTGCGGGCCTGCTCAGCCTTTTGGCGTTCCGCCGCTTGCTGGCGTTTGAGCGCCGCCAAGCGGCGTTTCTCCGCTTCAGCCTGTTTTTGCAACAATTCCGCCTGACGACGCTTTTCCTCTTCCTGTCGGCGAATCCGCTCAATCTGCTGCTGCACCAGCTGCGAATCCACCGCAAAGGTACGCATGGGCGCAACGGGGGCAGGTGCCGCCGACGCAGGGGCGGCAGCCTCAGGCTGGGCCTGTGGCGTCTCCCTTTGCGCAGCGGGCCACTGCCAAAGCAGCAAACCCAACAATACCCCATGGATCAGCAGGGAGGCCAGCGTTGCCACGGGATGGGCCAGGATAAAGCGGATCATGACCCCGGCTCCTCCGGCTGAGTCAGTAGCGCCACATTCTCCACCCCGTTGGCTTTCAACAGGACGAACAGTTTAACCACTTTGCCATAGGGTGCCGCCCGATCCCCTTGAATATAGATGGGTTGACGCTTCACCTGGGCACGGGCGATGGTCTCAGCCACAAGATGGGCCAGGTCGCGCTGATTAAGCACACGATCCGGCTCAGCACTGGTGCGATAAAGCCCTTCCTTGGTGACGGTGATAACAAAAGGTTCCACCTGCGTCCCTTTGGCCTGTTTTTGCACCTTAGGCGTGGCCGGCAGATCCACCCACACCGCCTGCTGCACAATAGGGGCTGTGACCATAAAAATAATCAGCAGCACCAACATGATATCCACATAGGGCACCACATTGATTTCGGCCATCAGCCGAGGACGCTTGTGACGAACGGTCAAACGGCGTATGGCCATCTCAGCCCTGCTCCACCTGTTGCTGCAAACGCAACGCCTGCCGGTGCAAACGCACCAGCACCGCCTCTGCCAAAGCTTCCAGCGCCTCATTCTGGTTGTTGGTGCGCGCGGTGAGCCGGTTGTAGGCTATGACAGCAGGAATGGCGGCGAACAGCCCCATGGCCGTGGCGATCAACGCCTCGGCAATTCCCGGCGCCACAGCGGCCAGAGTCGCCTGTTTCACCTGCGCCAAGCCGGCAAAGGCATTCATCACCCCCCAAACGGTGCCAAACAGGCCAATATAGGGCGCTGAGCTACCCACCGTGGCCAAGGTGGGCAGCATCTGACCCAAGCGCTGATGAGCCTTCTGCAACGCCACCTGCATGGCCCGCTCCGCCCCTTCCAACAACGCAGTGGGATGGCGCACCTGTTGTTGATTAAGGCGTAAAAACTCTTCCACCCCGGCACGCAATACCGCCGCCGCCTCACTATTCGCGTAAGGTTTGGCGTCCAGATCATAGTAAAGCTGCAATCCCTGCTCGCTTTCAAAGTCCGCCTCCAAGGCCCGCAACGCCCGCTGGGCCCGACGCAACTGCGCTCCCTTGGCGAACCATACCGCCCAGACCACAATGGACATCACCAACAGGATCAACATGACCAGTTGAACCACGATGGAAGCGTGCAAAATCAATTCTAAAAGCTGTTGCCCGTCCATAAATACCGTTTTTCCTCAATGAAATGCATACAGTCGCAGGCGAAAAAATCGCCTGTAAAAAATTAGGGGGACCCCTCTGTCTGTCGGGGCCTTAAGCCTAGATGACCATAGGCTAACTCTGTGGCCGCCCGTCCCCGGGGCGTGCGCACCAGAAACCCCTGTTGTACCAGATAGGGTTCAATCACCTCTTCGATGGTGCCCTTCTCCTCGCCCAACGCACTGGCCAGGCTGTCGATGCCCACCGGCCCGCCATCAAACTTGTCGATGACCAGCGCCAGCAGACGGCGATCCATTTTATCCAAACCCAACGGGTCCACCTCAAGCAAATTCAAGGCTTCATCGGCAATAGGCTGTGAGATGCATCCATCGCCACGCACCTGAGCGAAATCCCGCACCCGCTTGAGCAGCCGGTTGGCGATTCGCGGCGTCCCCCGGGCCCGGCGCGCAATCTCCCGCGCCCCCTCTGGTTCAATACGTACTCCCAGCAAGTGGGCCGAGCGGGTGACGATCTGCGCCAGCTCGTCAACGCTATAAAACTCCAGACGGTGCACAATGCCAAAACGATCCAACAGCGGCATGGTCAACAGCCCTGCTCGGGTGGTGGCCCCCACCAGGGTGAAGGGCGGAATATCGATCTGCACGCTCTGGGCCGCCGGGCCTTCGCCGATGATGATATCCAGCCGGAAGTCCTCCATGGCCGGATAGAGAATCTCCTCCACCGCGGCGGAGAGGCGGTGGATCTCATCGATAAACAATACATCATGGGGCTCCAGCCGGGTCAACAGGGCGGCAAGATCCCCCGGGCGCTCCAGGGCGGGGCCGGCGGTCTGACGCAGATTGGCCCCCATTTCATGGGCAATAATGTTGGCCAGGGTGGTTTTGCCCAGGCCCGGCGGCCCATACAGCAGCACATGATCCAGCGCCTCACCCCGCTGACGGGCCGCCTGGATGAACATGCTCAACTGCTCACGCACCGCCTGCTGCCCCACATAGTCGTCCAACGTTTGCGGACGAATACGGGGCTGCAGGTAGATATCGTCTTCTGCCGCCAGGTTACCGACGATGCGATCTGTCTCGATCATGGTGTCTGCGCCTGCTTCAATGCCCGTCTGATCAGCTCTGCCGTCTCCAGTCCCTCTTCAGCCACTGCGGCCACCAGTTTGGCCGCCTCCTGGGGTTTGTAGCCCAACTGTTCCAGCGCCTGCTGTGCCAGGGCACTGGCATCCTGCCCCAATCTCAGGGGTTCGGTTCCCGCCGTCTGTCCACCGACCGAGGGCATAACCGTCATGCCAGCGAACTTGTGCTTGAGCTCCACCAACAGCCGCTCGGCGGTTTTTTTGCCCACACCGGGGATCTGGGTCAAGGCTTTGAGATTTTCCTGCTCAATGATACGCAGCAAGTCTTCCACCTGCCAGGTGGAGAGGATGGCCAGGGCCATTTTCGCCCCCACGCCATTAATCTTGAGCAGGGTTCGGAACACATTGCGCTGGGCGAGGCTGTCGAAACCGTACAGCTGTATCTGATCCTCGCGCATCAATAGATGAGTGTAGAGCTGAACCGGCTGTTGGGCTTCAAAGTGCAGGCACATGGGCACCTGCAGCTCATAGGCTACACCATTGACATCCAACAGCAGTACTGGCGGCTCCCAACTGACGGGAATCCCTTTCAGTGCACCGATCAAAACCGTTTCCTCTGCGATAGTTGATGGGGATCCACCTTAAGGGTGGCGAAACGGGCATGGCACAGGGCGCAGGCCAATGCATCGGCGGCATCCTCCTGGGGGGCTTCACCCAGTTTAAGCAACTGCTGCACCATAAACTGGATCTGCCCCTTGGCCGCATGTCCCTTACCCACAATCACCCCTTTGATCTGGGTGGGGGTGTACTCAAAAATGGGCAACGCCTGTAGCGCCGCCGCACACAGGATCACGCCCCGCGCCTGCCCCAACTTGATGGCGGCATTGGGATCCTTATGCACAAACACCTTTTCAATGGCCATTGAATCGGGCTGGAACTGTTCCAGCAGTTGCCCTATGGCTTGGAAAATTTGCCGCAACCGCTCCGGCGCCGGATACTTCTCCACCCGAATGACGCCACTGGCCACATACCGCGGCTGGTAACGCCCGGTTTCGATCACGCCAAACCCGGTCTTGCGGGAGCCGGGATCAATGCCGAGTATCCGTTGGGACTTCAGGCGAGCTTCTCCATGATTTCCGCGGGAATCTCTACATTGGTGTAAACCCGCTGCACATCATCCAGATCCTCCAGCATGTCGATCAATGCCATCACCTGCTGGGCCTGTTCCGCATCGGTGATCTCCGCTTTGACCTCCGCCTCCATGGAGATGTCCGCATGCACAGGCTTGAAACCCGCTTCCTCCAGAGCGGTGAGCACATCCATGTAATCTTCCGGTGTGGTGATGACATCCACACTGCCATCATCATTGACGATCACATCCTCGGCTCCCGCCTCAATGGCCGCTTCCATCAGGGCCTCCTCATCCACCCCGGGGGCGAAGGCAATGATGCCCTGGCGTTTGAACAGGTAGGCCACAGAACCATCCGTGCCCAAATTACCGCCGCGTTTGCTAAAGGCATGGCGCACTTCGGAGACGGTGCGCTGCTTGTTGTCGGTGAGGCAGTCCACCATGATCGCCACGCCACCGGGGCCATACCCCTCGTAGCGCACCGCTTCATAATTGTCCGCATCATCCTGACCGGCGCCCCGGGCAATGGCTTTTTCAATGGTGTCCTTTTTCATGTTGTTGCGCAGCGCCTTGTCCACCGCTGCGCGCAGGCGGGGATTATCTTCAATCACCGGCCCGCCCATTCTGGCCGCCACCACCAGTTCCCGGATCAGCTTGGTAAAGATCTTACCCCGCTTGGCATCCTGTGCAGCTTTACGGTGTTTGATATTTGCCCATTTACTGTGTCCAGCCATAAAAAACTCCTCATTTCACCAGCCCGACCCGACGGGAGAAGGCCAACATGCGCTCGATAGGCTGCACCGCCCGTTCACGCAACGCCGGATCGATATGAATTTCCTGATCCTCTGTCTCCAGCACCCGCTTCAAATTGACCAGCGAGTTCATGGCCATCCATGGACAGTGGGCGCAACTGCTGCACTGACGCTCCCGGCTGCCCGTCGGTGCCACGATCAACTGCTTTTGCGGCGCCAACTGTTGCATCTTGTAAAAAATGCCGAAGTCTGTGGCCACGATAAATTGGGTATCCGGCAGCTCCTGCACGGCCTGGATCAGCACCCGGGTGGAGCCCACCACATCGGCCATCGCCACCACATTCTCAGGGGATTCAGGGTGCACCAGCACTTTAGCCTGGGGATAGCGCTGTTTGAGCTTTTCCAGCTCATAGGCCATGAATTCATCATGCACCACACAGTGCCCCTGCCATAGCAGCATGGCCGCCCCTGTCTCCCGCTCGATCCAACGGCCCAAGTGTTTGTCCGGCGCCCAGATGATTCGCTCACCCCGCTCAGAAAGATGGCGTACGATCTGCAATGCATTGCCGGAGGTCACGGTCCAATGCGCCAGCGCCTTGACCGCAGCGCTGGTGTTGGCATAGACCACCACGGTGTGATCGGGGTGTTGGGCAATAAAGCGGGCGAAGTCATCCGGCGGGCAGCTCAAGTCCAGCGAACAGGTGGCCTCCAGCGTGGGCATGAGTACTTTCTTCTCCGGACTGAGCAGCTTGGCTGTCTCGCCCATAAAACGCACCCCGCATACCACCAACATGTCGGCATCAGACTTGGCGCCGAAATTGGCCATCTCCAGCGAGTCGGCCACGATACCGCCGGTTTCCTCCGCCAGCGCCTGCAGCTGATCATCCACATAGTAGTGGGCCACCAGCACAGCATTCTTCTCCTGCAGCAGGGCACGGATCTCTTCTTTGAGCTGGGCAATCTGCTTCTGACTCAGCATGGGCGCTGGGGCCGCCTGCCGTGCCAACGCCTCGATGCGCTGCTGCAGATCGGGGGAAAGGGGGGCAAGATGGCTCATGATGACGGGGTTTGCCGAAAACGTAATCCCAACTCACGCAACTGGGCCGGATCCACCTCGCCCGGCGCCTCGGTCAGCAGACAGGCCGCGGACTGGGTTTTCGGGAAGGCGATGACATCGCGAATGGTATCGCATCCGGCCATCAGCATCACCAGCCGGTCCAAACCAAACGCCATACCGGCATGGGGCGGCGTGCCATATTTGAGCGCCTCCAGCAGGAAACCGAACTTTTCCTGCGCCTCTTCATCCGAGATGCCCAAGATACGCAATACCGCCGCCTGCATCCGCGGGTCATGAATACGCACCGAGCCACCGCCCACCTCGATGCCATTGATCACCAGATCATAGGCGCGGGAGAGCAGTTGACCATGGTCAGCCGCCTGCATCTGCTCCAATTCTTCCGTGGTGGCCTTGGGCTGAGTGAACGGGTGGTGAATGGCGGTCAGACGGGCGGTCTTCTCATCTTCCTCGAACATGGGGAAATCCACAATCCACACCGGCGCCCATTCACC
>DQVN01000034.1 GCA_015661715.1 Sulfurivirga caldicuralii | reverse complement strand
CTTCTATTAACGTAAATCCGATTTCTTTTAATTTTGCTTGTTTCATCATTTATTTATGATCTTTATAAGGTTTTTTAACCATGTATAAAAAACTGGATATTTACTCCGAGCTACACCCAGTACATCAGCTATGCTATATTGATTTAGTGGATAGCCTAAGTGTGTGCAGCCGAGACTAATGAGGTAGCTGAGCTGTTGGGCGTTGAAGTTTGGATTGGGTAAAAAGTAGGTTGTCTTGGCGACGAATGTGGCGCTGAGGATGTCGGGCCAGAAGCGGGGAGGACAGTTATGCATCTTGAGCAGATTATTGGGCTGTTTATCTTCTATCCACGCTTCCATCAGCTGCGGCAGTGACCAAGTGGAAAAGAGGTCATAGGCTACTTTTTGCGCCACAGGCGCTAGTTCTTGAATGGGCTCTTCTTCAAAGGTGTTCTCTATGGGTTTCATGGGTAGGCTTTTGCGCTATTATCCTTTCATTTTGATTTTACTTAAAAAGGGGTTGGTTTATGCATCCTTTATCGCAATTTGTTGATGAAATTCAAGATTTTCCTAAATCTGGCATCCTGTTTAGGGATGTCTCACCCTTATTGCGGCAAAAATTCCCCGAGACCATTGATGCGATGAGCGCTCTTTTTACGCCTGAGGAGTGGGGGGCTGTTGATTACTTGGTCGGCATTGAGTCGCGAGGCTTTATTTTTGCTTCAGCTCTGGCGTATAAACATGGGAAAGGGTTTGTCAAGGTGCGCAAGCCGGGTAAGCTGCCCAATGTCCATGCCAGTGTCAGCTACGGCTTAGAGTATGGCAGTGATGAGCTGCAGATGCAAAAGGGCGATGGCGGACGTGTGATTATTTGTGATGATTTGATTGCCACAGGGGGTTCCATGAAGGCGGCTGCGGATCTGTGCCAGCAGGTGGGCTATGAGGTGGTTGGCCTGGCCTGTCTGGTGGATTTGCGGGCGTTGAATGCTTTTCAGTGGCATGGGCTGAAGGTGCGGTCGGTCATTCAGTATGATGATTGAGCGATAGGGTTGGCGATACAGACCATGCTTTTTGCTCGATGTTTGAAATACTTACAGGGTATTGAGCGCTGATAGGCGCTGTCTGGCCCGATGGGCAGCGGCGCGCACCTGTTCGGGAGCGGTGCCGCCGAAATGGTTGCGGGCGGCGACTGAGCCCTCAAGTGTCAGTACATCAAATACATCGTTTTCGATGCGAGCATCGAACTGGCGTAATTCTTCCAGCGACATTTCCGACAAGTCCTTGCCTGTGCGGATACCGTAGGCCACGGCAGCGCCAACCACTTCATGGGCGTCGCGGAACGGCAGTCCTTTTTTGACCAGATAGTCTGCCAGGTCGGTGGCGGTGGAGAAGCCTCGCCGCGCTGCTTCATAGCCAGCTTGGCGATTAAAGCCCATGGCCGGGATTATGTCGGCAAAAGCGCGCAGGCTGTTGACCACGGTATCCACCGTGTCAAACAGGGGTTCTTTGTCTTCCTGGTTGTCTTTGTTATAGGCCAGCGGTTGGGACTTCATCAGCGTCAGCAAACTGATCAGATGACCATAGACACGCCCTGATTTGCCGCGCACAAGCTCAGGTACATCCGGGTTTTTCTTTTGGGGCATGATGGAGGAGCCGGTACAGAAACGATCCGGCAGGTCAATGAACTGAAACTGGGCGCTGGCCCATAAGACCAGTTCTTCGCTCATACGCGACAGGTGCATCATCAGCAATGCGGCGGCATGGGTGAACTCGATGGCAAAATCCCGGTCGGAGACGCCGTCCAGGGAATTTTCGCCCACCCGCTCAAAACCCAGCAGTTCGGCGGTGTAGTGGCGGTCGATGGGATAGGTGGTGCCGGCCAGGGCCGCTGAGCCCAGCGGACTGGTGTTGATGCGCTTGCGTGCGTCCAGCAACCGCTCGGCATCCCGATAGAGCATCTCAAACCAGGCCAGCATGTGATGTCCGAAGGTGACGGGCTGGGCGGTCTGCAGGTGGGTAAAGCCTGGCATGATGGCATCGTGATACCGCTCTGCCTGTTCGATCAACCCGGCCATCAGGCGTTTGAGTTCCGGCAGGATGCGGCCGTCGATTTCATCCCGCAAATACAGGCGGATGTCGGTGGCCACCTGGTCATTGCGCGAGCGGCCGGTATGCAGTTTCTTACCGGTAATACCGATCAGTTGGGTCAGGCGGGCCTCGATGTTCATGTGGATGTCTTCTTGAGCCAGGGAGAAAGTAAACGCCCCCTGCTCAATTTCCGCCTGGATCTGTTTCAGTCCCCGCTCAATGTCCGCCAGCTCTTCATCGGTGAGGATGCCCACTTTATTGAGCATCCGGGCATGGGCCAGGGAGCCTTGAATGTCTTGGCGATACATGCGCTTATCGAAGTCAATGGAGGCGGTAAACGCCTCTACGAAGGCATCTGTGCTTTCAGTCAGGCGGGCGGAAGAGAGTTTGTCCTTAACAACTTGCGTGTCAGTCATTTCAGTTCCTCAAAAATTAACCGGTGCCGCGCCCAGCTTGTTCAGCGCGGTTTCCAGCCGGGCGAATAGGGTTTCAGAATAGGTTTCCACCGTGCCGCCGGGCAGGCCGATGAGGGGTTCGGTGAGTGCCCGACCCTGGCCATCTACGATCCAGACGGTGGGGGTCAGATCCACATCGAACCGTTCGGCAAAGGCCTGATGATTGGTGGCGCGACCGCGAAAGTCCACCAGCGGCAGGTCGGCACGGTCGATATGGATGATGCGAAAATAGGCGATTCGGCCCTCATACTCGGGGTTGGTGCTCATGGGCACCAACACTTCGTTTTTCAAAATATCGCAGAACTCGCACCAATCGGCAGAAAACATGAGCACAATGGGGATTTTGTTGCGGGTCGCCTGTTGTCCCAGCTGCTGTAGATTTGCTGCAGGTAATAGCTGTGCGGCATGAACCGGTTGGGCGCTTTGTGCCAAAACATCAACGCTGAACAGGGTCAGTAATAGAGTCAATATATGCAGCATAGTCGCTCCGGCGCCAATGGGTTAGGTTGCTTATTCTATAATGCGTCCTGGTTATAGAGGAATCATACACATGAGTAAACGCCATCTTCGCATCGCCACGCGCAAAAGTCCACTGGCCATGTGGCAGGCAGAATTTGTCCGGGATCAGTTGCTGGCCGCCCATCCAGATCTGACGGTGGAGATAGTGGGCATGACGACCCAGGGTGACAAGATTCTGGATGTGCCCTTGGCCAAGATTGGCGGCAAGGGCCTGTTCACCAAGGAGTTGGAGCAGCGTATGCGCTCTGGTGAGGCGGACTTGGCAGTCCACTCCCTGAAAGATGTGCCCATGCAGTTGCCGGACGGTTTCGCCCTGGGCGCTATTATGGCCCGTCATGCCCCCACGGATGCCTTTGTTTCCAATCGCTATGCGCACTTTGATCGGCTGCCTGCGGGGGCGGTGGTGGGCACCTCCAGTTTGCGGCGCAAGGCTCAGTTGAAGCGGCTGCGCCCGGATCTGGTTATTCGGGATCTGCGCGGCAATGTCAATACCCGCCTGGCCAAGTTGGATGCGGGGGAATATGACGCCATTATTCTGGCTACGGCTGGTCTGCAGCGGTTGGGTATGGCGGCGCGTATCCGCCATGAGTTAGCGCCGCAGGTGAGCTTGCCTGCCGTGGCGCAGGGGGCGTTAGGTATTGAAGTGCTCGCCGATGATGCGCAAACGGCGGCATTGGTGTCTGTATTGCACGATGCGGACACGGCCGATTGCGTGCGGGCGGAG
>DQVN01000048.1 GCA_015661715.1 Sulfurivirga caldicuralii | reverse complement strand
CTGGCTCAAAATTGGGTGGCTCGAGGAAATAGCCACCCCCTTCCGGAAAGTAAAACACCACCACGGCGAACAGGAAAGCAAAGGCTACCGCACCCACTGTATCTTTAACGGAATAGTAAGGGTGGAACGGAATACCATCCAGCGGAGTGCCATCCGGCCCCTTGATCTGTTTGATTTCCACACCATCCGGATTGTTGGAGCCGACTCGATGCAGCGCTACGATATGCAAAAACACCAGGATCAATAAAACCAGCGGCAGCGCGATCACATGCAGAGCAAAAAAGCGGTTCAAGGTGGCATCACTGATCACATAGTCTCCGCGAATCCAGGTGGCCAGATCAGGGCCCACAATGGGAATGGCGCCAAAGAGGGAAATGATCACCTGCGCCCCCCAATAGGACATCTGCCCCCAGGGTAGCAGATACCCCATGAAAGCCTCGCCCATGAGCACCAGGAAAATCAGCATCCCGATCAGCCACACCAGCTCCCGCGGCGCCTTATAAGAGCCATATAACAGCCCCCGGAACATGTGCAAGTAGATCACAACAAAAAAAGCAGAAGCACCGGTGGAGTGCATATAGCGGATCAACCAGCCCCACTCCACATCGCGCATGATGTACTCAATGGAATTGAATGCCTCCGCCGCGGAAGGCTTATAGCTCATGGTCAACCAGATGCCGGTGACAAACTGATTCACCAATACCAGCAGGGCCAGGGAACCAAAGAAGTACCAGAAATTGAAGTTCTTAGGCGCATAATACTGGCCGACATGTTCATTCCAGGTCTCCACCAGTGGCAGACGCTTGTCCAGCCACTTCAACAGGCTGCCCGGTTTTTCAAAATCCGGCGTATTCGGATCATGCTGTGCCATTACGCCTGCCCTCCCTGTTGTGGATCTTCGCCGATACGAATAACGGTTTCGCTGCGATAATGATGGGGGGGAATCTCCAGGTTGGTGGGAGCCGGGACAGCCTGATAGACGCATCCGGCCAAATCAAAACGGGAGCCGTGGCAGGGGCAGAAAAAGCCCCCCAGCCAGTCACCCCCCAGATCCGGATCGCCGACTTGCGGCTTGTACAAAGGGGCACACCCTAAGTGGGTACACACACCCACCGCTACCAAATACTCAGGCTTAATGGAGCGATACCGGTTTTTACAATAGGGCGGCTGGATGGATTCATTGGATTCAGGATCACGCAACTGCCCCGCCAGTTTTTCCAAAGAAGCCAGCATTTCAGGCGTTCGTTTCAGCACCCACACCGGCTTGCCGCGCCAGTTGACCGTAATCAACTGGCCATTTTCCATCTTGGAAATGTCCACATCCACCGGCGCACCCAAGGCTTTGGCTCGCTCGCTTGGCTGCCAGGAAGCGACAAAAGGCACCGCCAGAAAAGTGGCCGCAGTGGCGCCCATCACACCCGTCGCCGCCACAAGCATCTTGCGGCGTTTTAAGTTCACCTCAACGGTTTTTGTTTCGCTCATACATGCGTCCTCTTGCAACCACTCGGCTATTCTACTGAACGAGTACAGCCTCACCGATTAGGATTGTTTGGTAAATCATTAACTACCTTTATAAGACAAATTTATAAAGAAAGATAAACATTATTTAAACTGGATTAACCAGATCAACAAAATGAACATTCAAGTCAAAGTCTACCTCAAGATACGCACCCAAAGCCTGAATCCCCACCCGCTCCGTGGCATGATGGCCTGCGGCCACATAGTGCACACCCAACTCCGCGGCTTCATGGAAAGTCTGCTCCGATACCTCGCCGCTGACGAACACATCCGCTCCCCACGCGGCCGCCTTAGGCAGCATCTTCTGCGCCGCGCCGGAACACCAGGCAATCCGCTCTACCCGCGCCGGCCCCCCGGGCAGATGCAGCGGCGCCCGCCCCAAGGTTCGCTCGATACGCAGCAGAAAGTCCTCTATGGGCTCCGCCTCGCACAAGCGCCCAATGCGCAGTAAACTGGCGGGATCTGCCGTCTCATCTGTCAGCTCCCATAATTTGCCCAACTGTGCGTTATTGCCCAGTTCAGGATGGGCATCCAACGGCAGATGATAGGCGAACAGACTGATATCATGCTGCATCAGCAGACGCACCCGCGCCCCCTTCATACCGGTCAACGGCGCGGGCTCCCCTTTCCAGAACCAGCCGTGATGCACCATGATGGCATCCGCTTTGAGGGCAATCGCCCGCTCAATCAGTGCTCGACTGGCGGTGACACCGGTGATGAGGGTATGAATCGTCTCCCGCCCTTCCACTTGCAGGCCATTGGGGGCATAGTCATGGAAGTCGTCCACATTGAGCAACTGATGGCAGTAAACCGCCAGATCATCCCGTTTAACCATGCACAATCTCCCGCAAAGCCTGCACCAGCGCCTCATTCTCTTGTGCTGCGCCGACGCTGATGCGCAGCCAATCCTGAATACGCGGTGCATTGAAGTGGCGCACGATGATCCCCTGGGATCGCAGTGCCTGCATCACCTCCGCCGCCGCCACCGGCGGGCGTACAAATAGGAAGTTGGCCGCACTGGGCAGCACCTCACATCCCAACGCTATTAACGCCTCCTGCAGCCGCTCCCGGTCAGCCATAATGCGCTGGCGTGTCTGCTGGAAATAGTCTTCATCCGCAAACGAAGCGATCCCGGCCACCTGGGCCAGATGATCCAGAGGATAGGAATTGAAACTGTCCTTCACCCGAGTCAACCCCTCGATCAGATCCGCATGGCCGATGGCAAAGCCGATGCGCAGCCCGGCCAGGGAACGGGACTTGGACAGGGTCTGCACCACCAGCAGATTGTCATACACCTGGATCAATGGAATGGCGCTGTCGGCCCCAAAATCCACATAGGCCTCATCCACCACCACCACACTATCCTGATTGCGCTGTAGCAGCGCCTCAATCTCGCTCAAGGCGACTGCCCGGCCGGTGGGCGCGTTGGGATTGGGAAAGATAATGCCCCCATTGGGCTGCTCATAATCCTGCAGACACAGGGAAAAGTCCGAACGCAAGGGCACCTGGCGGTAATCAATGGCAAACAGGGCGCAATAGACCGGATAGAAACTGTAGGTGATATCGGGAAACAGCAGCGGCGCCGGATGTTTGAGCAAAGCCTGAAATGTATGCGCCAGCACCTCATCCGAGCCATTGCCCACAAAGACATTCTCCAGCGCCACCTGATGGTAATCCGCAATGGCCTGGCGCAGGGCGGTGGCCGCAGGGTCTGGATAGCGGCGCAACCGCGCATCCGCTGCCGCCTGCACCGCAGCAATCACCTTCGGCGATGGTGGGTAGGGATTTTCATTGGTGTTGAGCTTAATCAACCGCGCCATCTGCGGCTGCTCCCCCGGCACATAGGGGGTTAAGGCATGCACCTGTTGGCTCCAGAATCGACTCATCTTTTGACCCACCCTATAAAACAAAGCGCATCCGCCCCGATGCGCTTTTTCAGCCCCTCAGCGGTTTAAGCTCAACCCTTCAAGCGATAGCGCGCAGACTGAGCATGGGCCGGCAACCCTTCTCCATCCGCCAGGGTGGCGGCAATGCGTCCCAATGTCTGCGCTCCCGCTTCAGAGACCATAATCAAACTGGAGCGTTTGACGAAATCATACACCCCCAGCGGCGAGCTGAAGCGCGCGGTACGGCTGGTAGGCAGTACATGGTTGGGCCCCGCGCAATAGTCGCCCAGGGCTTCTGCGGTGTAGCGTCCCATGAAAATGGCGCCGGCATGGCGAATGTTGGGCAGCAGCGCCTCTGGATCATCCACCGACAGCTCCAAGTGCTCCGGGGCAATGATATTGATCATCTCCACTGCTTGATCCATATCTTCTACCGTGATCAGCGCGCCCCGGTTGCGCAGCGCCGTGGCTATGATGTCACGGCGCGGCATGGTGGGCAGCAACTTGTCGATGCTCGCCTCCACTTCCTTGATGAATTGGGCATCAGGACTGACCAATATCGCCTGGGCGTCTTCATCATGCTCCGCTTGGGAGAACAGATCCATGGCGATCCAGTCCGGATTCGTTTTGCCATCACACACCACCAGAATCTCCGACGGCCCGGCGATCATGTCAATACCCACCGTGCCATAGACATACCGCTTGGCCGTGGCCACGAAGATATTGCCAGGGCCGACGATCTTGTCCACCTGCGGAATGGTTTCCGTGCCATAAGCCAAGGCCGCCACCGCCTGAGCGCCGCCGACGGTAAAGACCCGATCCACCTGGGCAATGGCCGCCGCCGCCAGCACCATCTCATTGAGTTCACCATCCGGTGCGGGCACCACCATGATTAAGCTCTCCACCCCCGCCACCTTCGCAGGAATGGCATTCATCAATACCGAAGAGGGATAGGCCGCCTTACCCCCGGGCACATACAGCCCCACCCGATCCAGAGGCGTAATCTTCTGCCCCAGCAGCGTTCCGTCCGCTTCCCGATAGGACCAGCTCTCCTCCAACTGATGTTTGTGATAGTCGCGGATGCGCTGGGCTGCCAGCTCTAGCCCTTCACGCAGCTCGGGGCTGATCTGTGCCAGCGCCTGCTGCAAGCGGGATGAGGGAATTTCCAGCTCACTGGCATCGGTCAGCTTCAGGCGGTCAAAGCGGGCGGTATATTCCAATACTGCGGCATCGCCGCGGGTGCGCACATTATTGAGAATCTCCAGGACAATTTGATTGACCTTGTCATCTGAGACGCTCTCCCAGGCCAGCAACGCCTCTAATTGCTGGCGAAAGCCCGGCTCGCGGGCATCCAATTTTTTGATTTCAGCCATTGTCGTTCACCGCCTGTTGCAATTGTTGAACCAGATCCACGATTATATGGTGTTTCAGCTTATAAGCATGCTGGTTGACGATCAGCCTCGAGGAGATCTCCGCAATATGCTCCAAGGGCACCAGGCCATTGGCCTTCAGGGTATTGCCGGTATCTACCAGGTCTACGATGACATCACTCAACCCCACCAAAGGCGCCAGCTCCATGGAGCCGTAGAGTTTGATCAGCTCCACCTGTTCACCCTTGGCGGCGAAGTACTGCCGTGCTGAGCGCACATACTTGGTAGCCACCCGCAACCGGTGCCCGGCCGGCTGCGCCCCTTGAGGCCCGGCCACCATTAATCGGCAGGGGGCGATTTTCAGATCCAGCAACTCATAGAGATTGTCGCCATCCGCCTCCATCAGTACATCCTTACCGGCCACCCCCATATCCGCCGCGCCATAGTTGACATAGGTGGGCGCATCGGTGGCACGCACAGCCAGCAACTTCACATGGGGGAGATTGGTATCCAGAATCAGCTTGCGGCTCTTGTCCGGATGTTCCAACGGTACGATACCAGCCGTCTCCAGCAACGGCAGGGTTTCCTTGAGAATACGCCCTTTGGAGAGGGCAATGGTCAACGTATTGGCATGCGTCATGGTCAGTCCGTCAGGCGGACGATGTCCGCCCCCAGTTTATGAAATTTCTCTTCGATGCACTCATAACCCCGGTCAATATGGTAAACACGATTGACCACGGTTTCACCTTCAGCGGCCAGCCCTGCCAGAATCAAACTGGCGGAGGCGCGCAGATCGGTGGCCATCACCGGCGCACCGGTCAACTTGTCTACCCCTCTGGTAATAGCCTTATTGCCCTGCACCTTAATATCGGCGCCCATGCGCAGTAGTTCGCTCACATGCATAAAGCGGTTCTCAAACAGGGTCTCCTCCACCACAGCCCGTCCCGGCGCCAGACAGTTCATCACCAGAAACTGCGCCTGCATATCCGTGGGAAACAGGGGATAGGGCGCAGTCACGATATCCACCGGCTTGAGTTCACAATCACGCATATCCAGGGTGATGGAATCTTCACCGATTTCCAGATCCGCACCCGCCTGGCGAAACTTCTCCAGCACGGCCGTCATATGGGCAGGATTGACGCAAGTAGCGGTAATGCGGCTTTGCGTCACTGCTGCTGCCGCCAGATAGGTGCCCGCCTCAATACGGTCGGGAATTATCTCATGAGCCGTACCCTGTAGCCGGGGCACCCCCTCGATGGTCAGGGTGCTGGTGCCGATGCCGGAAATCTTTGCCCCCATCTTGTTCAAAAAGCGCGCCAGATCCTGAACCTCCGGCTCACAGGCGGCATTTTCCAGCACCGTGGTCCCTTCTGCCAACACGGCGGCCATCAGTAAATTCTCCGTCCCTGTGACCGTGACCGTGTGCATCAGGATACGCGCTCCCTTGAGGCGATCCGCCCGGGCGATAATATAGCCACCTTCCACCCGGATATCCGCGCCCATTTTCTCCATGCCGTGGATATGCACATCCACCGGACGCGAACCGATGGCACACCCCCCCGGCAGAGACACCCGCGCCTGACCAAAACGCGCCAACAGCGGCCCCATCACCAGAATGGAAGCGCGCATGGTCTTGACCAGCTCATAAGGTGCCGCTTTGGTGTGGATATCCGATGTATCCACCTCGATATTCAGCCGCTCATCCACAATAATGCGCGCCCCCATGGACGCCAACAGTTGCAGCGTGGTGGTCACATCGCGCAGATGGGGAATATTGCCCAAACGGGAGGGTTCCTCGCTCAGGAGTGTGGCCATAAGAATGGGCAAGGCCGCATTTTTGGCCCCAGAGATACGCACCGTGCCTTGCAACTGACACGGCCCTTGAATGACCAGCTTATCCATGCTCACTCAGCCGCTGGCACACGGGTTTTGATCGACAGGGCATGCAGCTCACCGGAGGCCAACTGCGCCTTGAAAATATCATTGACCAGGCGATGACACTGCAGCGGTGTTTTACCGGCAAAGGCGTGACTCTCCACTTCCACGGTAAAGTTACACTCTTCTCCGCTTACCCGAACGGTGGCATCCGGCAAAACGGCTTTAATCATCTGTTCAACGGCTTCTGGCGACATATTGATTCCCATTTTTCTTATCAGTGGCGTATTTTAACCCCTTTTGTCAGCAGCCACAGGTTCACGCCACTGACAAACAGCAAAAAGCCACTTGTCACCGCCAGACTCACCTCCACTGCCACATCACTTTGCAGGAAAAAACCATAGCGAAACCCATCCACCATGTAGAAGAACGGGTTGAGATGGGAGGCCCACTGCCAGGCTTCCGGCAAGCGGTGAATGGAGTAGAACACACCGGAAAGAAAGGTCAGCGGCACAATAATGAAGTTCTGAAAAGCGGCCAGATGATCGTATTTATCCGCCAGAATACCCGCCAGCAGCCCCAAGGCCCCTATCACCGCCGCACTCAATAGAGCAAACAGGATGATCCAACCGGCGGACTGCCAGGTCAACCCATAAACCAACCACCCCACTAAAAAAATTACCCCGCCCACCACCAGACCACGCACCACCGCGGCGGCCACAAACGCCAGATAAAACTCCCACGGCGAAAGTGGCGCCAGCAAAATAAAGGTCAGATTACCATGCATCTTAGATTGCAGCAGACTGGATGAGCTATTGGCAAATGCATTCTGCATCAGCGCCATCATGATCAAACCGGGAATGAGGAAATGGGCATAGGCCACCCCGGCAAATGCCACGCCCCCTTCCTGGAGCACATGACCAAAGACCAGCAGATACAACAGCGTGGTCACCACCGGCGCCAATACCGTCTGCACCAGCACCGACCAGAAACGGCGCACCTCCTTGACAAATAGCGTCCACACACCCCAGCCGTTCATGCCACCTCCTCAGTCAACTGCATGAACACCTGCTCCAAATCCGCCTCGCGCACCTTCAGATCCACCCATTGCAGGCCGCTGGTTTCCACCCAGGCCAGAAACTGCGCCATGGGCAGGCTGCGCGGTACGCGGAACACCCATCCTTGCGCCTGACGGGAAAACAGATAATCGCTCAACGGCCCATGCAATGTGCCCGTACCGGTCAGCTCAATATGTTTCCACGGATAGCGCGCCAACAGGCTCGCCTTATCCTCCACCGCCAGCAGCGCACCCTTGTGAATAATGGCGATCCGATCACACAAGGCCTCCGCCTCATCCAGATAGTGGGTGGTGAGGATAATGGTCATCCCCCGCTTCTGGTGCAACTCCTGAGCAAAGGCCCACAGATTCTGGCGCAAGCCCACATCCACCCCGGCCGTGGGTTCATCCAGCACCAACACCTGCGGATGGTGTACCAGCGCCATGGCGATCAGTACGCGCCGCTTCATGCCGCCGGAAAGCTGATGGGTTTTGACATCCGCCTTGTCGCTCAAGCTCAAGCGCGCCAGCAACTCATCGATCCAGGCTGCCTGCTGGCGGCCACGCAGGCCAAAATAACCGGATTGCAGCGTCAGCAACTGGCGCACGGAAAAGAAGGGCTCATCGATCAGCTCCTGCGGCACCACCCCTAAGGCGCGGCGGCTGGCACGATAGTCACGCACCACATCATGGCCCATGACCCGGATCTGACCGCTGGTCAAGCGCACCAGCCCGGCCATGGCGTTGATGAGCGTAGATTTGCCCGCCCCATTGTGCCCCAACAGGGCAAAGAAGCTACCTTGTGGAATGGTCAGATCAATACCGCGCAGTGCCCACAGCTCACCATAGCGCTTGCGTACGCCACAGAATTCCACCGCAGCCCTATTCATGCTGCGTTTTCAGGCATTTGCGGTGCAAAATGGAGGAAATCCAGCTCATAGAGCTGAGCCAGAACACGCAGGTTTTTCGGCGCGTGCAAAAAAACTGGGGGACCCCCTTCCGCACGCTCACACAAGGCCAACAACCAGGCTAGCGCGGCACTGTCCACGCGGGTCAGTGCAGACAAATCCACCTGACGAATACCCGGCCGCAGGCTGGAGAGGGCTTTTTCCAGGGCAGGGACGGTCTCCAGGGTTAAAGGGCCGCTGACATACAAATGCTCGCCTACCTGGCGCAACGGATTACTCACCTGCGCCACGGTTTGCCCCCTCATGGGTAGATTGCCCCTGCAGAAAAGCTTGATTTTTGGCTTCCAGCTCCTCGATCACCTGATCGATACCCTTTTTCTGCAGTTCAGTGGTGAAGACCTTGCGGTAATTGAGCAACAGGCTGACATTTTCCGCCACCACATCATAGATCTTCCAACGCTGTGCCTTTTTATCCCAATAAACTCGATAAACCACTTTGGTTTCCGGGGCATTTTCCCGCACCACCTGTTGCTCCACCTGATAACGGCCCCGCTTGCCCGGCACCACTTTAGCAACGCGCATGGACTGGATTTTCAAGTTCAGCAGGGTATTGGCATAACTTCTAAGCAACATATCCGTAAAAGCGGCAACGAACCGTTGCTGCTGCGCTCTACTGGCCTTGCGCCAGAATTTACCCATGGCGTAACGGGCCATTTTCTCCACCGCCACATGGGGCAAGACCGCCTTCTCGACAAAAGCTTTCAACGCCTTAGGATCTTGAGCAAAGTGCTCGCGATTTTGCGCCAATGCCTGCCACAGCGCATGGGTCACATCCTCAATAAACTCATCCGGCTTACCCGCAGGCTCCCCCGCCTGCACAGGCAGAAAGCATGTCAGCGCCAGCGCCGCCATCCAAACCATCAGCATTCTGCGCTTCATTGCTCACCCCCTTGATCACTCATCTTCACCAGAAACTGCCCGATCAAATCCTCCAGCACCAAGGCAGACTGAGTGATCTCTATCTCATCTCCATCCGCCAGGTATTCTTCGTCCCCACCGGGCTCCAGGCCAATATACTGATCTCCCAACAGCCCACTGGTCAAAATCGAGGCCGATGTATCCAACGGCAACCGATAGGCCTGATCGATTTTCATGGTCACCCATGCCTGATAGGTTTCAGGATCAATACCAATCGTGCTGACCCGACCGATCACCACACCGCTGAGCTTGACCGGCGCGCGCACTTTCAACCCGCCGATATTGTCAAAATAGGCTCTGAGGGTGTAGGTGGGCCGATCCTGAAAAGTGGCGGTAAAGTTGCTGGCCCGAAGCGCAATCATAAACAGGGCCGCCACCGTCAACACCACCAGAATGCCCACACCGATTTCTATTTTTGTCTGCTTACCCATTGTCATCCTCAATTAAACATCAATGCGGTGAGAATAAAGTCCAGCGCCAGAATGCCCAAAGAACCCTGCACCACCGTGCGGGTGGTCGCATTACTGACCCCTTCGGACGTGGGCACCGCCTCCGCGCCATGGAACAGGGAAAGCAACGCCACCAACAGCGCAAATACCACCGACTTGATCACCCCATTGATCACATCATCATACCAGTCCACATGACTGATCATCTGCGACCAGAACGCGCCCTCATCCACGCCGAGCCAGCCCACAGCAACCAGATACCCGCCTAACACCCCCAGGGCGGAAAAGATCAAAGCCAGCATGGGCAGCACAATCACCACCGCCAGAAAGCGCGGGGCAAAGATAAATTTCAGCGGATCCACCGCCATCATCTCCAATGCGGAGAGCTGCTCAGTGGAGCGCATCAGGCCAATTTCCGCCGTCAGCGCCGACCCGGCCCGCCCCACAAACAGCAAGGCCGCCACCACCGGCCCCAGTTCACGAAACAACGACAGGGCCGTCATGGTGCCGACCGCCTCTTCCGAGTTATAGTCCACCAGCACATTGTAGCCCTGCAACCCCAGCACCATGCCGACAAACAGACCGGCAGTCATAATGATCGGCAGCGACAGGGTGCCGGTGTTGTACACCTGTTTCAGCAGCAAGGCGACCCGCCATAGGGCATAGGGCAGCGCCGGCAGCAGAGAAAACAGAAACAATCCCAGTCGGCCCGCGGCACGAATACGGCTCAGGCTGTGATGACCCAGCCATTGCACAAACCTCAGCATAGGCCCAAGTCCTTTTTATAATCCTCCGCCGGAAAATGGAACGGCACCGGCCCATCGGGCGCCCCCTGGAGAAACTGGCGCACATAGGGATCATCGCTGTTGCGAATGACCTCCACCGTTCCCTGCGCCATCACCTGCCCCTGAGAAATGACATAAACATAATCCGCAATGGAAAGCACCTCTTGCACATCGTGGGAGACCACCACACTGGTCAGCCCCAGGCTGGTGTTGAGCTTACGCACCAAGGTAACCAACACCCCCATGGTGATCGGGTCCTGCCCCACAAAGGGCTCGTCATACATAATCATATCCGGATCCATGGCAATGGCCCGCGCCAGGGCCACTCGACGCGCCATGCCACCGGAAAGGGCCGAGGGCATCATATGGCGCGCCCCCCGCAGTCCCACCGCCTGCAACTTCATCAACACCAATCGCTCGATCAGGTTTTCAGACAAATTGGTGTGCTCACGCAATGGAAAGGCCACATTGTCAAAGACATTGAGGTCAGTCAGCAATGCACCACTTTGAAACAACATCCCCATGCGCTGGCGCAGCGCAAACAGACGGCGCCGCGATAGGCGGTGGACATCCTCCCCATCCACAAGCACCCGACCTTTCTCCGGCGTCAACTGCCCGGCAATCAGCTTCAACAAAGTAGTCTTGCCGGTACCACTGGGCCCCATAATCGCCACCACCTGACCGCGAGGAATCTCCAGGCTCAAGTTGTCGAAGATCTTGCGCGCTCCACGCCTGAAAGTCAGATTCTCCACGCGAATATGTACATCCATCACAGACCCAAAAGCTCCGTCAACCGTTTGAATTGTGTCAGTGCCTGCATGTTAGCGCAGCCCTGTTTGACAATAAAGGGTGCCCCATTCCTGTCTTGCGGCAGGCTTGCAGCAAATGCCTCCAATATCTGCCGCTGCGCCCGCGCCTCCGCCGGCAGTGCATCCAACCACCCCGCCGGTGCACCACTAAGCTGCCGCCACCGCCACTGACCACGCCCATCCGCACGATCAAACCAGGTCACCGGCCACTGCAACAGCTCATCCGGCAAAGGCTCATGGGAAAACAACCCCACCGCCTGCCCCCGCGCCGCAATCTCTGTTAACACTTCATGCAATCGCGCTGCCTGGCTGTCATCCGGCGCCGCCTTGAAGCCGAATCCGATCCAGCGCAAGGTGTCACTCCTATCCAGAAAGTCAGTCCAGTCCGCCTCATCCCACTCAGGCCACTGGCTGGAGGGCACCAGTAGCGCAGAAAAGTAATTGGCGTAATACTCCAACCGCCAATCCTCTGGCAGATCGTGGGGATAGAACTGCTCACAGTCCCAACCCATAGCACCTATTTCAATATTATTCAATGTATATGCCACCCTTATACTCTGTACCTATCATAAAACTTACTTATATAATACGCGCTTTGTCTTGATCAAAGAACCTCATGAACGAGCTGCTTCTACCGGCCATTGCCCTGCTCATCGGTTTAGTGCTACTGGTTAAAAGCGCTGATATTTTTATCGAAGGCGCCGCCAGCACGGCGATCCACCTCAATGTCAGCACACTGATTATCGGTGTGTTGGTGCTCGGTTTTGGCACCTCCATGCCGGAAGTCATCGTCTCTATCCTGGCTGCGCTGGATCATGCGCCCGAACTGGCCGTTGGCAACGCCATCGGCTCCAATATCGCCAATGTGGGGTTAGTACTGGGTGCAACCGCCCTATTGACGCCGGTCATGGTGCAATCCGGCGTGCTACGCCGGGAACTGCCCTTGCTGCTTGTCATAACCATTTTAGCCGGTCTGCTGCTGCTGGACGGCGAACTGCAACGCATTGACGGTATCCTCCTGTTGCTAGGCCTATTCGGCAGCATGGCGTGGATGATCCACATCAACCGCCAGAGCGAACCCACCGACCCCTTGGAACAGGAAATACAACACGAACTGCAAGAAGTGGCCCGAATCCCGTTGAAAAAGGCACTGATCTGGACGATTGGCGGGCTTATCGTTCTGATGCTCTCAGCGCGCATGATGGTATGGGGCGCAGTGGAAATCGCCGACATCTTCGGAGTTTCCGAGGCCATTATTGGCCTGACCATTGTTGCGATCGGCACCAGCCTGCCCGAACTGGCCGCGGGTATCACCGCCGCCCGAAAAGGCGAGGCCGACCTGATGCTGGGCAATATTCTTGGCTCCAATATGTTCAATCTCCTGGCGGTGATGGCCATGCCGGCCCTCATCTATCCCGCCAGCCTGAATGGGGACATCATTGTGCGCGACTACCCCATTATGCTGGGCTTCACCCTGGCCATGCTCATCTTTGCCCTGCCCCGTCCCGGCCGTCCAGCGCACATTAACCGCTTGGAAGGCGCCTTGCTTATGGGTGCATTTTTCGGTTATCTTCTGCTCCTCTACTTCGCCACGGTAAAAACCCTATGACAGACCTGACTGAACGCGCACGCAAGATCCGTCTGCTCCTGCTGGATGTGGATGGGGTACTCACCGACAACCGCCTGTTCTATGGCGACAATGGCATTGAATACAAAGCCTTCCATACCCGAGATGGCCACGGCATGGTGATGCTGCGCCAGGCCGGCATTGATCTTGGCATTATCACCGGGCGTACCTCCGAGGTGGTTACTCGTCGCATGGCGGATCTGCAAGTCAAATATATCTATCAGGGCGTGCCCGATAAACTGCCCACCTTTGAAAAGCTGTTGCACGAGTGCGGCCTGCAGCCCGATCAAGTGGCTTATATGGGTGATGACATTCTGGACCTGCCCCTTCTGCGCCGGGTAGGCCTGGCAGGCATGCCCGCCAATGCCGATCCCATCCTGAAAGAGCATGTCCACTTTATCAGCCAGCATCCCGGTGGACAGGGGGCTGTGCGTGAACTGTGCGAGCTGATCCTAAAATCCCAAGGCGCCTGGGATGAAATCATGGCCTTCTACCTGAGGTAAACACCATGAAAAGGTGGCAACTGCTCAAATGGCCCACCGCGCTGCTCACCATTGCCGCCATTGTCATACTATCCCGCTCACCGACACCGCCGCCCGCGCCTACGCCAGTTCACACCCAACAGACACGACCCGCCTGGCAGGCGCAACAGGTACAACAGTGGCACTTCTCACCGCAACAGCAACTCATCTACCTGCAGGCTAAACTTGCCACCCACAACCAGCAGCACCAACGCACACATCTGGAACAACCCACCGGCCTGCTGATACGAAACGACACCACCTATACATTGCGTGCTGAACAGGGTATGCTCACCCGCTCGACCCTCCGCCTTTCCGGACAGGTTCGCCTGCAGCGCATGGCGCTGAACAACGCCCACCCATTGGTACTGGAAACGGCCATGCTCCACTATGATCACCCTCAGCAGCACCTGAGCACGCCTGAGACCGTTAGAATAACCCAAGGCCCCAACTGGACCCGGGGAACAGGATTGGACTGGTGGCTTGAGCGCCAGACCCTCATGATCAAAAAGGATGTCATTAGTGAGTTTGCACCGCCCACTTTATAAACTGACCCTGCTGCTGAGCCTGAATATACTGTTCGCTCCAGCGCAGGCCGCATCCCCCGACACGGATCCGGACAGCAACCAGCCGGTACATATTGAAGCGGACAAGCTGCAGGCCAGCCAAAAGGCGCAACACGCCCGCTACAGCGGCCATGTCACCGTCCGCCAGGGAAAATTTGAGCTTTATGCCGACACCTTGGATGTTTATGTCGAACAAAATAAACTGAAAAAGCTTATCGCCCGCGGCAAACCGGCCCGATTCAAAAAATATGACTATGCCCAAAACAGCTGGACACACGGGCAAGCGCTGACCATCACCTACACCCTCACACCCCAAAAACAACTGCTGCTGGAGCAAAAAGCCAGGATCACCCGGGAAAAAGGTGAAATGCTTTCCGGCGCCCGCATTCTCTACTATCTGACCACCCATACCTTAAAGGCGGAAAGCCAGGGAAAAGAGCGCGTCCATGTGGTGCTGCCCCCGGAAGAAAGCAAACAGACAGGCGGATCCCCATGAGTCATTTCTATGCCCGAGGACTGGCCAAAAGCTACCGTAAACGCCAAGTGGTCACTTCAGTGGATATTGATGTGTTCAGTGGACAGGTCACCGGCCTGTTGGGGCCCAATGGTGCGGGTAAAACCACCACCTTCTATATGATGATGGGCTTGGTGCCCGTGGATCAGGGGCAGATTTTCATCGATCAAGATGACATCACCCATCTGCCCATTCACGAACGGGCACGCAAAGGTATCGGCTATCTGCCGCAAGAGGCCTCCGTCTTCCGCAAGCTGACGGTTAAAGAAAATATTCTGGCCATTCTGCAAATGCGGCCCAACCTGACTTTACGCCAACAGGAAGCCAAACTGGGCGAACTATTGGATCAATTGCAAATCAACCACATCATCGATCAACCCGGACAAGCCCTATCAGGGGGCGAGCGCCGGCGAGTGGAAATCGCCCGCGCCCTGGCCGTTGAACCCAAATTCATCCTCCTGGATGAGCCTTTTGCCGGCGTTGATCCCATCTCCGTCAAAGAGATCCAGCATATTATCCAGCACCTGAAACAACATGATATTGGCGTGCTGATCACCGACCACAATGTACGCGAAACCCTCGGCGTTTGCGACACCGCCTATATTCTGGCTGAAGGGCGCATCCTCGCCCAAGGCAGCCCCACTGAAATTTTGCACAACCCGGATGTCCGCGCCCACTATTTGGGCGAAGACTTTACCGTCTAATTGAACCTTGTACTTGAATCTACCGACGCCCTGCTATAAATTGGAAACTGCGTTCTTGACACAAACTAACCATAAGGAGTGACCATGCAATTGGAAATCACCGGTCATCACATCGACATTACTGATGCCATCCGTGACCACATCAGCAAAAAGCTGGAAAAGATCAAACATCATTTCGACCAGGTATTAAATGTTCATGTAGTCCTGACCTCAGAGCGGGCGTTCAAAATTGCTGAAGCCACTGTTCATGTCGCTGGGCACGATTTCTTTGCCAAGGATGAAGCGGATGATATGTATGCAGCCATTGACGGCATGATCAAAAAACTAGACCGTCAGATTGTCAAACACAAGGAAAAAATCCGCGGCCACAACAAGAAAAGCGGTGGCGTAAAAGCGATGGAAGCGTTGGAAGAGTCTGCTTGATCAAACCTGAGTTTTGCCTCTTAGCATAAAAAAACCGCGACCTTGCAAGGACGCGGTTTTTTGCTTTAGGCCGATTAAAACTAGCAATCAGCTCTTCTGGGCTGCGGCCGCCTGCTTGGCCACTTCCTCTGCAAAGTTCTCTTCCTTCTTCTCGATCCCTTCGCCCACTTCCAGACGGGCAAACTGGTTCACCACAGCATCCATTTCTTTCAGCAACTGCTCTACCGTTTGATCCGGATTCTTCACAAATGGCTGACCCAGCAAGGTGATCTCCTTCAGGAATTTGTTGATGCGCCCTTCGATCATCTTCTCGATGATGTTATCCGGCTTACCGGACTCCTTCGCCTGGGCCGTGAAGATTTCACGCTCACGGGCAATCACCTCAGCGGGCACATCGTCTGCGGAAATGGCCGCCGGCTTGGAGGCTGCAATATGCATGGCCACATCACGCACAACCGTATCATCACCGCCTTCCATGACCACCACTACGCCGATGCGGTCACCATGACGGTAAACACCGATACGGCCATTCTCTGTCTGCAGTAGCTCAGCACGGCGAATCTGAACATTCTCACCGATCTTAGCGATCAGCTCACGGCGGGCTTCATCCACACGCTGACCAGAAGGCAACTTCTGCTCGGCCAACTGCTCCGGATCCACAACCCCTGTTTCCAATACGACTTGAGCCACGGCATTGGCAAAGTTCTGGAAATCATCCCCCTTGGCCACAAAGTCCGTCTCACAGTTCACTTCTACGATCGCTGCTTTTTTGCCATCGTCCGATACGGCCACGGCGATGATGCCTTCGGCGGCGACACGATCCGCCTTCTTATCTGCGCTAGCCATGCCTTTTTTGCGCAGCAGATCCACCGCCGCTTCCATGTCTCCATTGGTTTCAGACAGCGCCTTTTTGCAGTCCATCATGCCTGCGCCAGTACGCTCACGCAAGGTTTTTACCATTGCAGCTGTAATTGCCATGGGATTGTCCTCTTATTCAGTTAACTTATGTGTAAACGGCAACGCCCCGAAGCGGGGCGCTGCAAGCCTGAATCGTCCACCGATCCAATTAAGCTTCTTTTTTAGCTTCTTCGACTTCGTCCGCCTCAACAAACTCATCACCCTCTACCCGGGTGGTGATGGCATTCTTACCTTCCAGCACCGCGTCCGCTGCTGTGCTCAGATACAGTTTGATGGCACGAATGGCGTCATCATTGCCGGGAATGACATAGTCAATCCCTTCCGGATCATTGTTGGTATCCACAATACCCACCACTGGAATGCCCAGCTTGCGTGCTTCCTTCACCGCAATGTGCTCATTGCCCACATCGATGACAAACAGCGCTGCCGGACGGCCGTTGGACTTCATGTTCTTGATCCCGCCCAGAGCGCGCTCCAGTTTTTCCTTCTCCCGGCGCAGCATCAGGGCCTCTTTCTTAATCAACTTGTCAAAAGTGCCGTCCTGCTCCATGGTCTCCAGCTCTTTCAAGCGCTGGATTGACTTCTTGATGGTTTGATAGTTGGTCCACATCCCCCCCAGCCAACGGTGGTTGACATAGGGCATACCCGCCCGTTGCGCTTCTTCAGCCACCACATCCTGGGCCTGACGTTT
>DQVN01000160.1 GCA_015661715.1 Sulfurivirga caldicuralii | reverse complement strand
GACTTTGGGGTCAAGGCTGCAGTTGAGTCTGTTCAGCCGGGGCCGGTGGTGACCCGATTTGAGGTTTTGCCAGCGCCGGGTGTTAAGGTTTCTCAGATCAGCAATCTGGCGAAAGATTTGGCCCGTGCCTTATCGGTGCCTTCTGTGCGGGTGGTGGAGGTTATACCCGGTAAGTCCACGGTGGGGATTGAGATACCCAATTTACAGCGGCAGGTGATCGCCTTGCGGGAGATTATTACCTCTGAATTATTTGTGCAAGCGCATTCGCCGCTCACCCTGGCACTGGGTAAGGATATTGCAGGGGAGCCCGTTATCGCAGATCTGGCGAAAATGCCCCATTTGCTCGTGGCGGGTACGACAGGTTCGGGCAAATCCGTTGGTATCAATGCCATGATTCTGTCCATGTTGTATAAGGCGACCCCGGAGCAGGTGCGTCTGATCATGGTGGATCCGAAAATGCTCGAATTGTCAGTCTATGAAGATATTCCCCACCTGCTTACGCCGGTGGTAACGGATATGAATGAGGCAGCCAGTGCTTTGCGCTGGTGCGTGTATGAGATGGATCGACGCTATCAACTGATGGCAAAACTGGGGGTGCGTAATATTAGTGGGTTTAATGAAAAGGTGCGCGCAGCGATCGACCGCGGCGAACCCCTGGTGGATCCACTATGGAAACCGGATCCCAGCTTTGGTCATGAGCTGGCGGAGTCGGCGCCGACGCTGACGCCGCTGCCGTTTATCGTGGTGGTGATCGATGAGTTCGCTGACATGATGATGGTGGTGGGCAAGAAGGTGGAAGAGTTGATCGCCCGCTTGGCGCAAAAAGCGCGTGCGGCGGGTATTCATTTGATTTTGGCAACGCAGCGGCCATCCGTCAATGTCATAACAGGATTGATCAAAGCGAATATCCCTACGCGCATTGCTTTTCAGGTCTCTTCTAAGGTGGATTCACGCACTATTCTGGATCAGATGGGGGCGGAACACCTGTTGGGGCAGGGGGATATGCTCTATCTACCACCAGGCAGTGGGGTGCCACGACGGGTCCACGGCGCGTTTGTTGCTGATGAGGAGGTGCATCGGGTGGTGGAGTTTGTTAAGCAGCAAGGGGCGCCGCAATATTTGGATATGCATTTGCAGCAGGGGGATGAGGGAATCGCTGCGCAGGCGATCGGCGGTGAGTCGGATGGGGAGCAGGACAGCCTGTATGACGCAGCGGTGGCTTTTGTGATTGAAAAACAGCGGGTCTCTGTCTCGATGATTCAGCGTCAATTCAGTATTGGTTATAATCGGGCGGCCCGGATTGTTGAGGCCATGGAGAAGGCTGGCGTGGTGAGTAGCATGGCGTCAAATGGAAGCCGGAAGGTTTTGGTCTCGAAGGAGTATTGATGCGGTTTTTGTTTTTGCTTTTGTGGTGGAGCAGCCTGAGTGCATGGGCGCAAGCGGATATCCTGCAGTTTGCCGAGCAGTTGCGTACTTTTCAGGCGCACTTTGTGCAGGAGACGCCGCGGGGGGATGATGAGCTCATGGGGATAGAGATCCGTACAGGTCGTGTGGCCCTGCAGCGTCCCGGTAAGCTCTATTGGCACTACGCCAAAGGGGATGGGCATGCGCCGCAAACGCTTGTGGTGGATGGTCGGGCGTTATGGGTATGGGATCCGGAGTTGGATCAGGTGAGCGTTCAGCCCATTGAAAAGGTGATCAAGGATATCCCCCTCAATTGGTTGCTGTATCCTTTGCCGTTGCAGGATCAATTCCATGTGCGCCCTTTGGGCAAAGGGGATCAGGGGTTATGGTGGTTCAGTTTGACGCCGAAAAGGGAGACCTTTTTCCAGAGCATGGAAGTGGGCTTGACCGATGACAATGTGCTCAAGGCGATCCATTTCTATCAATCAGTAGATCGTGTGACCCGGCTTAAATTCGATCAGGTGCGTATCAACGGGCCGGTGCCGGCCCATCTGTTTATTTTCAGCATCCCTGAGGGGGTGGATCTGGTGGGAGAGCTGCCCAAATGAGTGCGCCGTTGGCGGCGCGCTTGCGTCCTAAAAGTCTGGATGAATTCGTGGGGCAAACGCACCTGTTGGGATCGGGGCGTGCTCTGTCGCGCATGCTTGTTTCGGGACGGCTGCACTCGATGATTTTCTGGGGGCCGCCGGGTACAGGTAAAACCACCCTGGCGCGGCTGATTGCCGATTGTGTCGGGCTGCAATTTATCCAGCTCTCTGCTGTGTTTGATGGTGTGAAGGCGGTGCGCAAAGCTGTTGAGGCGGCTCAAACCCACCGGGCCACTACCGGCGAGGGCACAGTGCTGTTTGTCGATGAGGTGCACCGCTTCAATAAGGCGCAACAGGATGCCTTTTTGCCCTTTGTGGAAGATGGCACTTTTATTTTTATTGGCGCGACCACGGAAAACCCCAGTTTTGAGTTAAACAACGCCTTGCTGTCGCGTGCGCGGGTGTATGTGCTCAAGCCGTTGGATGAAGCGGCGCTGATGAAAATTTTAACCCGTGCTCTGGCGCTCCTGAGCGAGGAAATGGAACAACCTTTGCGTTTGTCGGATACGGCCCAGCGTTTGCTGTTGCAGGCGGCGGATGGGGATGCCCGGCGTCTGCTCAACTATTTGGAGCAGGCCAGCGATTTTGCTACTCAGGGGGTGTTGACGGAGCAGGCGGTGCGGGAGGTGATTCAGGCGGGTTGGCGTCGTTTCGATAAGGGTGGGGAGGCCTTTTACGATCAGATTTCGGCGTTGCATAAGGCTGTGCGCGGCTCCAGTCCCGATGCCTCACTCTACTGGTTGGCGCGGATGTTGGATGGTGGTGCGGATCCCCATTATTTGGCGCGTCGCCTTATTCGCATTGCCAGTGAGGATATCGGCAACGCCGATCCCAGGGCGTTGAGCATAGCGATCGATGCGGCACAAGCCTATGAGCGGTTGGGCTCGCCAGAAGGCGAGCTGGCTTTGGCTCAGGCGGTGGTATATCTGGCTACAGCGCCTAAATCCAATGCGGTATATATGGCTTTCAAGGCCGCGATGCAGGATGTCAAGCAGCATGGCAGCCATCCGGTGCCCATGCATCTGCGTAATGCGCCTACTAAGTTGATGAAAGAATTGGGCTACCATGAAGGCTATCGCTATGCCCATGATGAACCGGAGGGCTATGCAGCGGGGGAGGATTATTTCCCTGAGCAGATGGCGCCGAAACAGTACTATCAGCCGGTACCCCGTGGTTTGGAGATGAAGATCGGTGAAAAGCTGGCTTATTTGCGTCAGCTTGATGCGGCTTCTGCGAAAAAGCGGAGGCCCACTTAAATGCAGTGGCTGGCCTTGGCGCTGGGTGGGGCTTTGGGCGCAGTAAGCCGCTTTTGGCTCTCACACCATGTTTATCAATGGCTGGGCAAGCAGTTTGCCTGGGGGACTCTGGCGGTTAATGTGCTCGGCTCTTTTCTGATGGGGTTTATGGCGGTATGGCTGGTGAATAAGCTGGCCGTCAGTAGCGAATGGCGTCTGTTTGTGATGACCGGTTTTCTGGGGGCCTTGACCACCTTTTCCACCTTTTCTTTTGAAACCTTGCAATATCTGCAGACCGGTGAGCTCGGCAAGGCGTTGGCCAATGTGCTCATTAGCGTATTGCTGTGTCTGTTGGCGGTCTGGTTGGGTTTTCATGCAGGTAAATGGACTTTGACGGAGTAGATGCATGCTGGATGTAAAACAACTGAGAAGCGAGTTGGATGAAATTGCCGAACGGCTAAAAACGCGCGGTTTTGAAGTGCCTGTCGAGCAGATCCGCACGTTGGAGGCGCAGCGCAAGCGATTGCAGGTGGAAACGGAAAATTTGCAGGCGGAGCGTAATCGTTCGGCCAAAGCCATTGGTAAAGCTAAGGCGCAGGGAGAAGATATTCAACCGCTGCTGGATGCGGTTGCGGATTTGGGGGAGAAGCTGGATGCGGCCAAAGCGCAGTTAAATGAGGTGCAGTCAGCGTTGAACGCCCTCTATGCCACTCTGCCCAATGTGCCCCATGAAAGTGTGCCGGTGGGTGCGGATGAAAGCGACAATGTGGTGGTGCGTCATTGGGGCACGCCGCCGGCGTTTGATTTTGCGGTGAAGGATCATGTGGATCTGTTGGCAGCGCGGGGTTGGTATGACAATGAGGCAGCGGTTAAGATTGCCCAATCTCGCTTTGCCGTCCTCAAGGGGCCGCTGGCGCGACTGCAGCGGGCGCTGATTCAATTTATGTTGGATGTTCACACCACTGAGCATGGGTATGAAGAGGTGTATGTGCCTTATTTGGTCAATAGCAACAGCCTGTATGGCACCGGCCAGTTACCCAAGTTTGAGGAAGACCTGTTCAAAATCGCCAACCGCACCGAAGCGGAGGATAGTCGGGAGTTGTATCTTATTCCGACCGCTGAGGTGCCGGTGACCAATCTGGTGCGCAATGAAATCCTGCCGTTTGATGCCTTGCCGATCAAACGCACCGCCCATACCCCTTGCTTCCGTGCTGAGGCAGGTTCTTCCGGGCGCGATATTCGCGGTTTGATCCGCCAGCATCAGTTTGAGAAGGTGGAGCTGGTGATGATCGCCCATCCAGAGCACTCTTATGCGCTGCTGGAGGAGCTGACCAGCCATGCGGAGACGATTCTGCAGAAGTTGGAGCTGCCTTACCGTGTCGTCAGCCTATGTACTGGGGATTTGGGCTTTGCTGCCGCCAAAACCTATGACTTGGAGGTGTGGCTGCCGGGGCAGCAGGCGTATCGGGAGATCTCTTCCTGTTCTAATTTCGAAGCTTTCCAGGCTCGACGGTTGAAGGCGCGCTACCGTGATGAAAATGGCAAGCCCCAGTGGGTGCATACCCTAAATGGCTCCGGTTTGGCAGTGGGGCGCACCCTGGTGGCGATTGTGGAGAACTACCAAAACAGCGATGGCAGCATCACGATCCCAGCGGTGCTGCGACCCTATATGGGCGGAATGGAACGTTTGTAAGGAGCTCCCTGAAATTTTGCCTGTTTTGACCAATCAAACAGCTTGAAAATACTGTAGAAATACCCATAAAAGAATAGATATCTTTGAGACTTTTTAATGAAAGGAGGCGCACTATGGCAACACGAATTATCGCGAAAGAGGATTGGCAGCATTATTTTGATCATCTTTCCAGCATTATGCCGACTTTCCTGGTGGAAATTGAAGTGGCCGGGTTGGATATCGGTGACCAAGTAGAGGGCGAGTGGGTGCCGATGACGGGCATGAGCTATGATCCGAAAGATGATGTACTCACCGTAGAAATTGACAATGGCAAAGTGATGCATAACGTCCGCAACCCACAGCAGGTGGTAGTGGATGAAGATGATACGGGGCTACACAGTATTGAGGTCAAGTGCGGCCACGGTCATTTGCATATCATTAAACTGCGTGAGCCTTTGGGGTTGCCAAGCGAATAACGAGAAAGTGAGACAAAAAAGGTTAAAGCCCGTCAGAATGACGGGCTTTTTGTTTACAGATGACGCGCTGCAATGGCGCGCAGGGTGGGCACCGCCAGACCGTATTGATCGGCATGCGCCAGGGCTCGTTTTAACCGTGCGGGGGCGGAACGACCCTTGCAGCGATGGGCGGGATCGCCGTCAAAGGCTTCCAGCATGCCGGTCATCAGGCGGGCCCGATCCAGTTCATGGCCCACCAACGCCTGCTGAATGTCCAGCACATCTTGAGCCACTTTATCCATCAGCTCACCATGATTGTTGCGTAGGTCGGTAACGGTGGCGCCTTCGGGCAGCTCAAGCCCGGCGATATTGGTGGTGAGGATATAGAGGTTTTTGCGCACCAGTTCGTATTCCATCTCCGCCAGGCTGTCCACGATGTAGGCAGGCAGTTGCAGGCTTTCCAGTGCTGCTTTGACGGTCTGGGCGTGGGGCCCCCAGATGGGCGAGGGCAGCACCACTTTGCTGTCCATGCCTTTTTTCTTCTCAAACCATACGGAAATAACAGTGGGGTTGTCCAGTTCATGCTGCTGCCAGTCCCGCGGCAACAGTTCATTTTGCAGCAGAATGAGTCGGTCGCGCCAGGTTGCAGGGACCTGCGCCAGGGTGGGATGCAGATCTGCCTCACCGGTGGCTACCAGCACGGCTTCGGGCGTGGGGATCTGTTGGGCTTCAGCGGCCATATCCATCTGACGGGTAATGGGATAGACCGGATGACCGGTCTTGAGAAAGCCGCGGGCAAAGACACTGCCCAGCTCACCAATACCTATCACGACCATCGGAGATTGCATAGGTTCCTCCTAATGAGTAATTCAAATCGGGTTGTTGTGTAAATTCGGATCTCTTTGAGCGTGCTTGTTGAACCGTTGAACCATGGACAAAATAAAGGGGGGCGCCGACTGTGCGTGTTAATCAAAGCGGTAATGCTTGCGGATCGGTTCGAGGATCTCCCAGGTACAGTGCATGCCCGCTGGGAAGGTGACCAGATCACCGGCTTTAATCTCGACAGCTTCGCCGCCATCCGGTGTGACCATGACCCGGCCTTCGAGGATATAGCAGGTTTCGTTGCTGTCATATGTCCATGGAAAGGTAGAGACCTCTTTTTCCCAGATGGGCCAACTGGTTACGCCCAGCTGGTTCAGGGTGGCTTCATCCGGGTTGCGGATCAGTTGGATTGACATGGTTTTTTTTCTCCTTTAGCCGTTAAACTACTCAAGAGTCTTGTGAGATTATACCGATATGTTCGTTGTTTATAGTCCGGAGGGTCAGGCCTATTTGGGCCTGCAGAGCACATTGCCAGCACTCAAGGCACAGCCTATTCCGCCGGTGGCTGGTACCCAGAAGACGGAGAATGATCCCAATCAAGTGGCCATGGATCGCCGTTACCATCAGGTGCCGCTGAGCATCGAGCAGGCGCGCAAGGCCTATCAGCAGGTGCGTGAGGCGGCTCAGGCGCGAGGGGAGCCGCTGATTGAGGTGCGGGAGATTATGAGCACTTCAGTCATCACCCTGCCGATGACCGCTACCTTGGAACAAGCATGGCGTTTATTTGAGGAGAGGGGGGTTGGCACTTTGCCGGTCATGGATGGGGCGCGGGTGGTGGGGCTGCTTTCCGTCACTGATCTGATGGGGCATGTGTGGCGAGAAAATGAACGGATGCGGGTGCGGACCTGGCCAGTAACGCAGGTGATGAGCTCGCCGGTGATAACCTGCTGGCCGGAGACCTTGATCCGTCGCGCTGCGCGGGTGATGAGTGATTATCTGATCCACACCTTGCCGGTGGTCAGTCAAGGGGGGCAACTGGAAGGAATGGTGACTGTGTCGGATATTGTTGCGCGGCTCGCCACCGAGCCGCACCTGGAGCTGTATGTTTAACCTTGCTGGCTCTGCGCCTGTTCCAGATCGGCCCGTACCTGGTCCATATCCAGCGATTTCATCTGCTTGATGCCTTCTTCCAGCATTTCTTCCGGCATCATGCCCGGTTGGGCATAGACCACAATGCCCTCGCGCATAAAGGCGACGGTAGGGATGGAGCGGACTTGGAACATGGCAGCCAATTGTTGCTCTTCTTCCACATTCACCTTGGCAAAGGCCACATCCGGATGGTTTTCGGAAACTTTTTCAAAGATGGGGCCGAACATCTTGCACGGGCCACACCATTCCGCCCAGAAGTCCAGCACAATCATGGGATTGTCCTGGACAAATTTTTCAAATTCTTCCGTTTTCAGATTGACTACAGCCATGTTCGGCTCCTTTTTAGCGTATTAAATATTCGTTTATTGCGGTGTGCCGCCACGGGTCAGTTTGACCGGATCCAGCAGTGTCTTGAGGGTGTCTTCATCCAGGTCAGTCATCTCCTTGGCCACCTCCAATACGGGCCGCCCCGAGGCATAGGCCGCCTTAGCGATGCGCGCACCAATCTCATAGCCTACCACAGGATTCAGCGCCGTCACAAGAATCGGGTTTACATCCAGTGCCTTTTTCAGGTTCTCTTCATTGACGCTAAACCCGGCAATCGCCTTATCCGCCAAGACAACCATGGCATTGGCTGCCAGTTTCAGGCTTTCTAGCAGATTGGCAGCAATCATGGGCAGCATCACATTGAGTTGAAAGTTGCCCGACTGGGCGCCGATGGTGATGACCATATGGTTGCCGGTCATTTGAGCGGCCACCATGGCCACGGCTTCAGGGATGACAGGGTTGACCTTGCCGGGCATGATGGAGCTGCCCGGCTGCAGTGCCGGCAGTTGAATCTCCGCCAGACCGGCCAGGGGGCCGGAGTTCATCCAGCGCAGATCATTGGCAATCTTCATCAACGCTGCGGCCAGCACATTCAACTGTCCGGACAGCTCAAGGGCCGTATCCTGACTGCTGAGGCCAACAAAGTAGTTGTCCATGGGCGTAAAGGGCAGGTCCAGTTGTGTTGCCAGATGGCGGGCAACCGTTGGGCCAAAGGCGGGGTCGGCATTGATGCCCGTGCCTACCGCCGTGCCCCCCTGAGGAAGGCGGAGCAGACGTTTCTGTGTTTCTTTGAGGCGTGCGCGCACATCTTCGAGCTGTGCTTGCCAGGCGCGTAGCTCCTGCCCAAGGGTCACCGGCATGGCATCCATCAGATGGGTGCGGCCGGTCTTGACAATACCGTCCAGCGCTTGCGCTTTTTCCTCCAGTGTCTGTATAAGGTGTGTCAGCGCGGGCAGAAGTTCATCCTGCAGCAATGTGGCTGCCGCCACATGGATGGCGGTGGGAATGGTGTCATTAGAGCTCTGGCTCATATTGACATGGTCATTGGGGTGTAGCTGGACACCCAGTTCGCGCTGCGCCAGGTTGGCGATCACCTCGTTCATATTCATATTGGTGCTGGTGCCAGAGCCGGTCTGGAACACATCCACCGGAAACTGATCCAGATATTCTCCCGCAGCGATACGTTCGGCCATCTGCACAATGGCTTCTGCCGTTGGCGCATCCATCAGCCCCAGTTCCTGGTTGGCCAGGGCACAAGCACGCTTGACCTGCGCCAGCGCCTGGATAAAAGCGGCAGGCATGGGTTTGCCGCTGATGGGGAAATTGTTGATCGCCCGCTGAGTTTGTGCGCCCCATAGGGCCTCTTCAGGCACCTCAACCGGGCCGAGCGCGTCGCGCTCAATACGTGTGGCCATATCATCTCCTTCAGTTCTGTGGATGGCGCTATTTTAGGAGGCGGGCTGGACAGGCTCAAATGTAATTGACGCTGCCAGCAGACTGACCTGGGCGCTTTGTTCACTGTTGGGCAGTTGGTTGTGGGCGGTGCGCGCAATGGGGGGATGCTGAGGATGCAGGGCGCAGACTAGCCTCTGCGCTGCATGGTGAAACAGCGTCCAACCTTGCGCCTGTTCGATAAACCAGGCATGCGTTGTCTGGCGGCAGATATGCATTAAATCCGTTTCTGTTTCGATAGGCTGCCAGGTAGAAGGGGTCCCCCTAAATTTTTG
>DQVN01000025.1 GCA_015661715.1 Sulfurivirga caldicuralii | reverse complement strand
TGGAGGTGTTGGCCAGTGCCACCTGGACAGGGTGGGGCAGCTTTAAGGAGCTGCGGGTGGTCGGGCGCACATCTGGAACGACGCGGGCCCTGACACCGGAAAAATGGCATGATACCTGGCGGCTGGCGGTCGGCGCCAACTATCGTTTGAATGATCAGTGGATGTTGCGGGGTGGTCTGGCCTATGATCAGACACCGGTGCGTGATGCTTATCGCACGGTGCGGATCCCCGATAATGACCGCCGTTGGCTCTCCATTGGCGCGCGCTACACGGTATCGCCGACGCTGAAGGTGGATATGGCCTATACCCACATCTTTACTGATACAACACCTATCAATGAAACCGCTTATGCGGGTAATCCACCAACAGCCATCGGTCAGCTGAAAGGCACCTATGACAGTGCCGTGGATATCGCATCCATTCAGGTGGTGTGGAACTATTGATTGGAAGGTGATTTGCTGAAACTAAAAAGCCCGGCCAAATTGCCGGGCTTTTTAGTTTTTGGTCATACATGCTGGGCTACCCATTGAGCGAACTGCTGGGGTGGTAGGGCGCCGGCTATTTGATCCACCATTTGACCGTTTTTGAAAATGGCAATGGTAGGGATGGAGCGGATGCCGAACTGTGTCGCCAGTTGCGGGTTGGTTTCGGTGTTGATTTTGACGAAACGGGCACGCGGCTCGAACTGGCTGGCCACCTGAGCAAAGGTGGGGGCGAACATTTTGCACGGCCCGCACCAACTGGCCCAGAAATCGACCACTAACGGCTGATCGCTCTTTTGTAGGGCTTTAACAAACAGCTCTGTATTCATCTCCACCGGTTCGCCGGTAAACAAGGGTTTCTTGCACTTGCCGCAGGTGGGGTTGTTGTGGAGTTTATCTTCTGGCACGCGATTGAGTGTGCCGCAATGGGGACATAGGGTAATCATGGCGCAAACCTCCTTGTGTGATGTGTCCATCTAATGGGGATTTGCGCCAGGGTTTTCAACGGTCGTTTTCGTTGTAGTGTTCCAGTACCCATTGGGGCGCAGGGGCAGGTTCTCCGGAAATGTTATAGCCTGCGCGGATGAAATGATGTAGCGTCTCATCGTGGGCAATGATCAGTTCGACGATTTTGGCATCTTCGCTGGTCAGCTCGGCAATGACACCGTCCGGTTCATTTTCATAATGGAATTGGATTTGATGACGGAATTCAAACAGGGCGGCGAAGAGAGGATCCCAGGAGCGGATGGCGCGGCCCCCTTCAAAGCGCGCCTTCATCCCGGCCACATGTTCTTGGAGCACTTTGACCAGCGCAGCGTCTGTACTGCGAGTAATGGCACGGATGCCATTGGGTAGGATGGCTGTTTTGCGATTCAGCTTCCAGTGGTTTTCCAGCAGTTGTTGAAAAAGGGCTTGATCCTGACGATGGGCCGCATCACTGCCGTGGCCAAATTTGTATTGGTGTTTATCGTTACAGGCCATGGTCTCACTCCTATTGGGTGCTGAGGGGTTATTTTAGCCATAAAAAAAGCGCAGGTTGACAGCCTGCGCTTAAATCAATTATCAATCTGAGGAGCAACAACTTGAGGCGATCAGCTTCGCTTATCAAGTTAAAAATTATTTTATGGGTATAGCAGGGCTAAACTGTTGAGAAAGTATTGAAGGCAGGGGAAGGATGCTTGAGATGGTTTGTCGGGTTGGCGACGGCCCTATGATGATGCATAAGGCCGTTTGGGCAAGATAATTATAGCGCCTCTGGACCGCGTTCGCCGGTGCGGATGCGGATGACCTCTTCCAGTGGGCTGACAAAGATCTTGCCATCGCCGATCTTGCCGGTCTGAGCGGCCTGGATAATGGCCTCAACCGCCTGTTCTACCAGCTCTTCCTTGACGGCAATCTCCAGCTTCATTTTGGGAAGAAAGTCCACCACATATTCTGCACCGCGGTACATTTCGGTGTGTCCCTTCTGGCGCCCGTAGCCCTTGACTTCCGTGACGGTTAGCCCATGGATGCCCAGATCGTGCAGGGCCTCGCGCACATCGTCCAGTTTGAAAGGTTTAATAATGGCTGTGATCAGTTTCATCGACTCCTCCCTTTGCGTGGGTTTCAGGTTGTAAGGGCGCCCCCATTTTGATGGGGGTTGGGGCATTCAGATCGGCAAGGGCGTCATGACTTCCCGGTGGAGTTAATAGTATCACGGTTGAGCCCATATTGAAGCGGCCGATCTCCTCCCCTTTGCTGAAAGCATGGGGACGATCGCGATAATCTTCGTGGTGCAGGGTTGGGCGGTAGGGCGGGGTGACTTTTCCTGCCCAAACGGTTTCCATGCTGCCGACGAACAGGGCGCCGACCATCACCAGGCAGAGGGGCCCTGTTTCCGTGTCGATGCGCAGAATCAGCCGCTCATTACGGGCAAACAGACCTTCTACGGTGGCAACGGTTGCCGGGTTGACGGCAAATAGATCACCGGGGATATAGGTCATGGCGGTAATCTGGCCGTCACAAGGCATATGGATGCGGTGATAGTCCCGCGGGGAGAGGTAGATGACCGCATAAGCGCCATTTTTGAACTGTTCGGCATAGTGCACATCCCCGCCGAGCAACGCCTCCAGGGTGTAGTCATGGCATTTGGCCTGAATCAGCCGGTTCTGGTCAATGTGCCCTGCCTGGCTGATGGTGCCGTCGGCCGGGCTGACCAGGGGAGTGTCAGCGATGGGGCGTGCCTCTGGTTTGAGGGCGCGGGTAAAGAAGGTGTTAAAGTTTGGATAAACCTGCGGGTCCGGTTGAGCAGCTTCTTCAAGGTTGATGTCATACAGGCGAATAAAACCGCGGATCAGGGTATTTTTAAGCCAGGGGGTCTGGCGTGTGGCCAGCCAGTGGATGGCGCTTGAGAGGGTATGCTGCGGGATCAAATATTGGGG
>DQVN01000066.1 GCA_015661715.1 Sulfurivirga caldicuralii | reverse complement strand
TCATGGATGCGGACGCCGTTTTCGACAAATACCCGCGCCACTTTGGCTAGTAATCCGGGCACATCCAGGGTGGAGAGAAAGAGCTCTGTCTGGGTGCCGCGTGGGTGAAAGGCGATTTCTGTCGGTGTGATAAAGCAGCGCAGTTTGCGGTCTGGGCGCCCGGTTTCCAGGAGTTGTGGGTCAATGGGGGTGTGCAGCGCAGCTTGCAGTTGCGCCACCACTTCACGGCAGTGTTGACTCTTCAGTGGGCTGTGTTGCTGGCGCTCTAAACCATAGAAGAGGGTCAGGGTATTGCCATTAGGGAGGCAGTAGATTTGGGCTTCCATAATGGAAACCTGGGCTTTTTCCAGGGTGCGGGTGATTTGGGCAAACAGAAAATCCCGATCTTCGGTGTAGATGAGGATTTCGCTGGCACCGCGGATGGGTTGGTCGTTGCAGCGCACCACGGGTAAGTCAGCATCCAGAAGCTGTTGGGTGATGCGGGCGATGGCTTGAGGCACCTGGCGATAGAAGAATTCGGTGCTGGATAAGGCATCCCACAGCGGGGCAAAGCGCTCGGGAGGGATACCGGCTTTTTGTAGCAGCTCCCGCGCTTTTTCCTGGTGTTGCAAGGATTTTTTGGCCACATCCTTAGGCGTTTCCAGGGCCTGATCCAGCATGCGGCTGGTCTCATTGTAAAGCTCCAGAAATAGGGCATTTTTCCAGTCATTCCACACCTCCGGTGATGTGGACAGCACATCAGCTAGAGTGAGCAAGTAGAGATAATCCAGCCGGGTCTGGTTACCTATCTTCTCGGCAAAAGCAGCGATGACCGCAGGATCTGAGAGGTCCTGCTTTTGCGCGACCTCAGAGAAAAGTAGGTGATGGCGTACCAACCAGGCCACCAGCTGAGTATCCTGCGTGGAGAGGTTGTGCGCCTTGCACCACTGTTCGGCAAAGCGAGCGCCGGTTTCAGCGTGGGGTTCGTCCCCTTTGGTAATGTCGTGGAATAGGCCAGCGAGAAAAAGGATTTCCGGTTTAGGCAGTTGCTTAGCGATCTGGTGGGCGGTGGGAAACTCCCAGGCGTGCTGATCGATAAAGAAGCGGCGCATATTACGCAACACCAGTAGGGTGTGTTCATCTACCGGGTAGGCGTGGAACATGTTGAACTGCATCAGGCCGGTGATTTTGCCGAACTGGGGAATGTAGCGCTCCAGTACACCGTATTTGTGCATGTATTTCAGGCTGTGATAGACCCCTTGAGGCTGGCGCAGGAGGGCCAGAAAGAGGGTTTTGTTGACCGCATCTTCACGGAAGGCGTCGTTGATGACCTCCGGGCAGTTGAGCAGCGCGCGGATGGTGCCGGCTCGAAGTCCTTTCAGGTGGGGGTGGTAGGTGAACAGGAGGAAGGCTTCCAGAACCGTAATTGGTTGTTGTTCGAACAGTTGGGGATCGCGGATTTCCAGAAAGTCATTGACGGTTTGAAAGCGGGTATTGAGGGGCTGAGGGGTTAAGTCCTGATCAAAGATCTGCTCGCGAAAGTGGGCCAGCAGCACTTCATTGAGGCGGATCACCACCTGGGTGGTGCGATAGAAGCCATGCATGAAGTGCTCCACCTGTTCATTAATGTTGTGGCCTTCATAGCCCAGGGCGTCCGCCAGCAGTTGCTGATGATCGAAAAGCAGGCGGTCCTCGCGACGCTTCTTGTAACGATGCAGGGCGAAGCGGATGCGGCTGAGGGTGCGCCAGGCGGCATCCAGCATGGTGTACTCACGGGGGGAAAGCAGCTCGTGCTGTAACAGGGCGTAGAGGGAGTCGGCATTGAGCAGGCGCTTGGCGATCCAGTAGATGGTCTGGATGTCGCGTAAACCACCCGGGCACTCCTTGATATTAGGTTCTAGCTGGTAGAGGGTACCCTGGACTTTGTCACGGCGGGCCTCCTGTTCAGCATATTTGGCTTGAAAAAATGCACCGGCGGGCCAGAAGTCTTCACCTTGCCACAGGTGGCGCAAGGCCTGATACGGTTCAAAAGGCCCCGCAAGCCAGCGGCTTTCTAGAAGATTGGTGGCCACGGTTACATCGGCACGGCCCTGCTCATCGCACTGGTCAACTGAGCGCACGGCGGCGCCCACATCCAGGCCCAGATCCCACAATAGGGTTAGAAAAGCGGAGATGGCCGATTCAAATGTTCGCTGTTGGGTATCGTCCGCCAAAATGAGCAGATCGATATCGGAATAGGGGTGCAGCTCGCCACGGCCATAACCGCCGACAGCAACCAGCGTTAGGGGGGTGAGCTGGAAATATTGCCACAGTTGTTTTAACAGTTGATCCATAAACAGGCTGCGCTCTTGGATCAGTTGGGCGGCCGGGATGCCTTCATCGAACTGTTGGAATTGCATGGCACGGAAATGCTGCAGGGCTTCCCGTCCCGCTTGGCGCAGTGCATTCAGATCCTGTTGTTTGAGGGCGTCTTGTAAAGTCATCGTGTGTGCGGCAAAAAGGGCTGTTCGTCCGTTCTTAAAGTGAAAATTTCATACCCGTCTTCTGTCACCGCCAGGGTGTGTTCCCATTGAGCGGAAAGCTTGCGGTCTTTGGTGATCACCGTCCAGTTATCGCCGAGCAGCCGTGTCTCTTTACGGCCTTGGTTGATCATGGGTTCGATGGTGAAAGTCATGCCGGGCACCAACTGGATGCTGCGCAGGGAGGGGTCGGCATAGTGCAGTACCTGGGGGGCTTCGTGGAATTCTTTACCAATGCCGTGACCACAGTATTCTTCCACCACGGAGTAGCCGTGCTTGTGGGCATGTTTTTCTATAGCTAAGGCCACATCGTAAAGGGTATTACCCGGCTTGACCTGCTCAATCCCCAGCCACAGGCACTCACGGGCCACATTGCACAGACGCCGGGCATAGGGTGGCGTCTTGTCGCCAACGCAGAACATCATACTGGTGTCTCCGTGGTAGCCCGCTTTGATCACGGTGACATCAATATTGACGATATCCCCATTTTTCAGTTTTTTGGCGGAGGGAATCCCATGGCAGACCTGATGATTGACGGAAGTGCAAATAGACTTTGGGTAGCCATGGTAGTTCAGGGGTGCTGGGATGGCGTCATGTTCGAGGATAAACTGGTGCGCCAACTGATCCAGGTGTTCGGTGGTCACTCCGGGGCGCACATGTTCGGCAAGCATTTCCAGCACTTGAGCCGCCAATCGGCCAGCGACCCGCATACCTGCCAGGTCTGCTTCGTTTTTTAGAATGATATTCATGGAAGTTCCTGTTTTTCCTGGTGTTTGGGGCTGCTTTATGGTATAAAACGCGCCGGCGGATAAAGCCGCCATTTTAAAACAAAAAACTCACACATGCCGACACATGGATGGGGTGCCCAGAAGGGTTCATCCATGGGGCTTGTGGCGGTTCAACCCAACTTAAGGAGAAAAGTATGGCTAAAGTCACCATGCGTCAGCTGCTGGAAGCAGGCGTTCACTTCGGGCATCAGACCCGCTACTGGAATCCCAAGATGGCGCCGTATATTTTCGGCGTGCGCAACAAGATTCATATCATCAACTTGGAAAAAACCCTGCCCATGTTCAATGAGGCCATGGACTTCCTGAGCCGAGTTGCCCAGAACAAAGGTGAGGTGCTGTTTGTCGGCACCAAACGTCAGGCCCAGGATGTGGTGGCTGAAGAAGCGCAACGGGCGGGTATGCCCTATGTCAACCACCGTTGGCTGGGGGGGATGTTGACCAACTATCAAACCATCAAGAAGTCAATCCAGCGCTTGAAAGAGCTGGAGACCATGGAGCAGGACGGCACCTTTGACAAGCTGACTAAGAAAGAGGCCCTGATGCTGCGCCGTGAGAAAGAAAAACTGGAGCGCGCTCTGGGCGGGATCAAGAATATGAAGTCCAACGGCCGTCCGGCAGCGCTGTTTGTCATCGATGTAGGCAATGAGCACATTGCGGTGAAGGAAGCACGCAAGCT